>JBJTNX010000091.1:0-6026 GCA_046074325.1 Sphingomonadales bacterium | reverse complement strand
CGGATTGCAAGATGTCGGCAGGGCTTTCATTGTTGTAAACTTGGATCAGTAGCCCAATGATGCCTTTGGTGATAATGGCGTCTGAATCGGCACTAAACTGCATTTTGCCATCTTTGAGTTCGGTGGCGAGCCACACATTTGATTGGCAGCCTTCGATGATGCGTTCTTTGGTTTTAAGTTCTGGCGCCAGCGAAGGGACGCTTTTGCCGAGTTCAATGATGTATTCGTATTTGTCCATCCAGTCGTCGTAGATGGCAAATTCGTCGATAATTTCTTGTTGTTTTTCTTGGATGGTCATGCGCCTAAAATTTGCATGCTGCGCTCGAGGGCGGCAACAAAAGTATCGATTTCTTCTTTGGTGTTGTAAAAGGCAAAAGAGGCTCTGACCGTACCTGGAATTTGAAAGAAATCCATGAGTGGCTGCGTGCAATGATGACCGGTGCGTACCGCAATGCCTTGTTTGTCGAGTAAAGTGCCTATGTCGAACGGATGCATGTTGTCTACGGTAAACGAAACCACGCTGGTTTTGTTCTTGGCCTCGCCGATGATGTGCAATCCTTCAAAAGTATCTAAAATGCCTTGTGCGTATTTGGTGAGTTCGAGCTCATGGGCTGCCGCTGCAGACATATCGATGCTATTTAAAAAGTCAATGGCGCTACCCAGACCAATTGCACCAGCGATATGAGGCGTGCCAGCTTCAAATTTGAGCGGTAGGGTATTGTATGTACTGCGTTCGAAAGTTACTTTTGAGATCATGTCGCCACCACCTTGATAAGGCGGCATGGTTTCCAAAAGTGCTTCTTTACCGTACAAAATACCAATGCCAGTTGGCCCAAAAACTTTGTGGCCAGAGAACGTATAAAAATCGCAGTTGAGGTCTTGAACGTCAATGCCTAAATGTTGAATGCTTTGGGCCCCATCTAAAAGCACTTTTGCACCTGTGGCGTGCGCTTTGGCGATAAGTTCTTTGACGGGGTTGATGGTGCCTAGGGTATTTGAAATATGCGTAATGGCTAAAAGCTTGGTGCGCTCATTGAGCATTTGTTCAAAGGCCGCTAGGTCGAGCTCTCCTTTTCTGGAAATTGGAATGACCCGAAGCACACAACCCTTGCGCTCACACAACAACTGCCACGGAACGATATTGGAGTGGTGCTCCATGGCTGAAATCAGGATTTCGTCGCCAGCTTTTAAGCGTTCTCCGAAAGAAAATGCCACCAGATTGATGCTGTCGGTAGTGCCTTTGGTAAAAATGATTTCTTCGGGCGCTTTGGCATGGATGTATTGTTGAATGGTGCGCCGCGCCGCTTCATAGGCAGAGGTAGCCTGCTGACTAAGGTAATGCACGCCACGGTGAATATTGGCATTTTCTAGGGCATAGTATTTTGCCAGTGTATCCAATACAATCTGTGGTTTTTGGGAGGTGGCACCGTTGTCAAAATAGATGAGTGGTTTGCCGTAAACTTTTTGGCGCAAGGCCGGGAAGAGCTCGCGGATGGCATGAACAGAAAAAGGCGTAGAACCCATCTTTTTGTTTTTTTGACAAAATTACGGATTTTCCTTATTTTGAATGGTTCTAAAGAAGCGAAATAGTGCCTTTTTTTGAACTTTCTTTATTTGGCTTTCAGTACAACATACGGAATCAGAACTTCCTCTAATGAAATACCGCCATGTTGGAAGGTTTGCCCATAATAATTGACAAAATGATTGTAGTTATTTGGGTACACAAAAAAATCTTGTTCGCGCGCAAAAACGAATTCAGCTGAAAGCTTAAGTTTAGGGAGTTGCGCTTCTTGCGGATGCTTCACGACAAAAACTTCTTTGGCATCGTAACTGAGCCCACGACCTGCTTTGTAGCGCAAGTTGGTATTGGTGTTGCGTTCCCCAACAATGCGCACTGGCTTGGTTACTTTGATGGTGCCGTGATCGGTGGTAATGATCAGTCGGTGGCCTGCCTCTGCGATTTTTTTAAGGATATCGAGCAGCGGGGAGTGCTCAAGCCAACTTGCGGTAATGGAGCGGTAAGCGGCCTCGTTGTCGGCAAGCTCTCTGATGACTTCCATTTCGGTACGGGCATGAGAAAGCATGTCCACAAAGTTGTAAACGATAAAATTGACATCGTTTTCTTTCCATTGGTGAAATTGATCGGCTAGTTTTTTACCGGCCTCCACATTGGTAATTTTGTTGTAAGACCATTTGACGTTTTTGCCGAGGCGTTTGAGTTGTGCTTCGAGAAATTCCTTTTCATGCATGTTTTTGCCACCCTCGTCGTCTTCGTTTTTCCATAGGGTAGGGAAGCGTCTTTCGATTTCAGCTGGTAAGAGACCTGCAAAAAAAGCGTTTCTGGCATAGTGTGTCGCGGTAGGAAGTATCGAGAAAACGATGTCTTCTTCTTCCTTTTGAAAGTACCTGCCGAGAATGCCTTCTATGGTTTTCCATTGGTCAAAACGCAGGTTGTCGATGACCAAAACTGCTAATTTTTCTTTGCCAATGAAGGGTGCAATGCGGTCCTTGATGACCGTGTGGATCATGCTTGGGGCATCGGGGTCGCCGCTTGTCCAGTCGAGGTAGTTGTCTTCGATGAAATCGCAGAAAAGTTTGTTGGCTTCTTTTTTCTGCATTTCAAAGATTTCGCGCATGCCGCTGTCTTCGATGTTATCGAGCTGGAGTTCCCAGAAAACCAGTTTGGTGTAGAGTTCTTTCCATTCGTCGGCATCGAGTCTGCCGGAGAGTTGCATACCGAGTTGGCGAAACTCTTGCTGGTAACTGGCATTTGTTTTTTGACTGATCAGTTTGCTATGGTCAAGGTTTTTTTTGATGCTCAGTAAAATTTGATTCGGATTGACAGGTTTGATGAGGTAATCGGCTATTTTGGAGCCAATTGCCTCTTCCATGATGTGTTCCTCCTCGCTTTTGGTAATCATAACCACCGGAACCAAGGCTTTGTGTTCTTTGATTTGAGCAAGGGTTTCTAGGCCACTGAGGCCAGGCATGTTTTCGTCCAGAAAAATGATGTCGAAGTGTTGCGAAAGTGCTTTTTCAATGGCGTCTTGGCCATTTGTAGCGGTTTCTACCTGGTATCCTTTGGATTCTAGAAAAAGGACGTGCGGCTTAAGAAGTTCGATTTCGTCGTCGGCCCAAAGAATTTTACCTTGCATATGTCTTATTTTTATAGCTTTGATTGAATTTTTAAAGTTAGCAACTTGCCAGCGAATACAAGCCCCAACAACAAGAAGAAAATCATTAACGACCCAGTCTATGGTTTTATTTCTTTACCCCATGAAATTATTTTCGATATCCTCGAGCATCCGTACTTGCAACGCCTGCGTCGGATCCAACAACTGGGGCTGAGCCACCTGGTGTATCCTGGGGCTAACCACACCCGTTTTCATCATGTTCTGGGCGCCATGCACCTCATGACCCAAGCCGTAGGTAGTATTCGTCGTAAAGGCCATGAAATTACCCCCGACGAAGAGCGTGCCGTTTGCTTGGCCATTTTACTTCATGACATCGGCCATGGCCCATTTAGCCATGCTTTGGAATACGATATCGTTTGTGGCGTGAGTCACGAACAAATTTCTGGTTTTTTTATAGCAGAATTATCGGTTGAATACGGTCACGACCTCGAGATCGCGTTGCAAATTTTCAATAATAGCTACACGAAACCTTTTTTACATCAGCTCGTGAGTTCCCAGCTCGATATGGATCGCTTGGATTATTTGAACCGAGATAGCTTTTATTCTGGTGTTTCCGAAGGCGTGATTGGCAGTGAACGCCTGATCGAAATGCTCAATGTGCACAACGGCGAGCTTGTTCTCGAGGAAAAAGGAATTTATTCTGTAGAGAAATTTATTGTGGCGCGTCGCCTGATGTATTGGCAGGTTTACTTACACAAAACGGTGGTGGCCGCCGAATGCATGTTGATTCATGCACTGCGACGCGCAAAAGAACTCACCAAAAATGGCATGGACTTATTTGCCAGCCCGGCGCTCCAATTTTTCTTGAGCCAAGATATCCGATCAGAACACTTTGAGCAAGATCCTATGGTACTGAGTCATTTTGCCCGCCTAGACGACTACGACATCTGGGGGGCCATCAAAGTTTGGCAATTTGTACCCGATTATGTGTTGGCAACCATTTGTTCTGGGCTCGTCAATAGACAATTGTTCAAAATCGAGATTTCAAAAACGCCCTTTACCGCCGAACGCTTGGCGCAAGAAAAAGCACGGGTGCAAGCAGAACACAAGCTATCAGAACAGGAGCTGAGCTATTTTATTTATTCCGATGTGCTGACCAACAAAGCCTACAACGAACACAAGCACAACATCAATTTATTGCGTAAGAATGGCGAAATCGTGGAGCTTTCCAAAGCTTCCGATAATCTCAATATATCGGCACTTTCTACGCCGGTTGAGAAGTACTTTTTGTGTTTCCCTCGTTAAGATTTAGGCGCTTTTATAATAACGGTTTTGTTCAAGACCGCTGAGGTTGGAATTGTAACGAGATTTCCTTCCTGGGACCTAATGTACATGAAGAAAAAACTGAGGTCAATGAGTTCACCTTCAATGTCGAATTCTTTATCGTAGATGCGCACTGTTTCACCAATATTGAGCGGATGATTGAAATACAAAATAAGGCTTGCGGTGATATTCGACAAAATGGACCAATTGGCAAAAAATGCAATCCCGATAACCGTAATCGTTGAGGTAAAAAATACAATAAGGTCCTGGGTTTCGATGTTCCAAATGGCCGCAAAAATCAGGATGAAGAATATCGATAAGAAGAGATTGATGATGCGTATCGAGACACGCTTCCTTTTGATATCGCCCTCAAATTTTGCCAAAAAGCGTGTCACTGCTTTGCCTGCAAAGAAACGAATCAATAAAGTAATGAGCAGCAGGATGAGCGTTTTGATGCTATATTGGTAAAAGGCGTCCATAGGTTAATTTTTTGAGAATGATTTTTTGGCTTTTTCCCAATAATGGTCTAACTGACTTAAGGATTGATCGTGAATGATCAGCCCGTCGTTTTCAAGCAGTTGCTCCATAAGTTGGAAGCGTTTGATGAACTTTTGATTGGTTTGCGCCAATGCATTTTCTGGAGAAATATTTAAAAAACGCGCGTAGTTTACCAAGGAGAAAAGTACATCGCCAAATTCCGCTTCGATTTGATTTGATTGGGCGTCGACTTCTGTTTTCAGTTCTGCGATTTCCTCTTGAACTTTGAGCCAAACGTCGTCGGCTTTTTCAAATTCAAAACCTACGCCTTTGACTTTTTCTTGAATGCGTGTAGCTTTTACAAGTGCAGGAAGCGAATTGGGCACACCCTCCAAGACCGATTTCTTGCCTTCTTTGAGTTTGAGTTTTTCCCAATTTGCTTTTACGGTTTCTTCGTCGTTGGCCTCGACGTTTCCGTAGATGTGTGGATGTCGGAATATGAGTTTGTCGCAAATCTTATTCAGAACGCTGCTGACGTCAAAAAGCCCCTGTTCAGTACCTATTTTACTGTAAAAGACCAAGTGTAAAAAGAGGTCCCCGAGTTCGCCCTCTAAACTAGGATAGTCCTTATCTGTGATGGCATCAGCCATTTCGTAAGTTTCTTCAATAGTCAGATTGCGCAGGGACTCGAAAGTCTGTTTTTGATCCCAAGGGCAACGTTCACGGAGTTCATCCATGATATCGAGTAAGCGGGCAAAGGCAGTTAAACGTGGATCCATAATACAAAGGTAGCAGTTGCGTCGAGCTTTTCATTAAATTTGAACATGCGTTTGCTTATCATCAGTTGCTTACTTTTCTATGGAGGTGCAAAAGTCTTTGCCCAGTCCGGTTTTGAGTATCGTCAAAAATTGGGTTTCTTGTTGGCACACCGCGGTCTTATGGCACACTTGCCTCAGGCTCCGGCAGTGGCCTCCGAGTTGTCCTATATTTATCAAACCAATAATGCCAAACCTTGGCACGAGGCCTACAGAAATCCGATGGTTGGCGCTACGCTTTTTTTTGGTTCGGTTGGCAACAACGACATTTTAGGGC
>JBJTNX010000090.1:0-24925 GCA_046074325.1 Sphingomonadales bacterium | reverse complement strand
CAACAATCCGTTTGTGTATCAAAAAGATGCCCATGGGCGAGGCAAAACGAATTTATACATTGAAGAATCGTTTAAGCCTCTTTTTACAACTTGCATCGAAACCTTTATGAGCCAATTCCCCAAAGCAAGAATTAAAGGCTATTACGGCGCAGAGGATAAAATCATTGAAGCCTTTTACAACAATAAAACCAAAACAATGGTTATTACCCGTGACTTCAACGACGAAGAAAAAGCCTACCTCAAGAGTAAAAATGTATCCTACCGCAGTGATAAAATTGCAACTGATGCCGTGGCGCTCATCATGCATCCAGGCATGTCAGATACCGTCCTGAGCATTGCCCAAATCAAAGCGCTTCTCTCCAACAACAAAGCTGTTTTGCCCTCAAAAGCCGAACTGAAACAAATTGTTTTTGACCAAAAAGGTTCTGCAAATTTCAATTTCATGACCCATATGCTGCAAATTGAACAACTTGCAGACCGTGTAGCCGCACTCAATTCAAATGAAGAAGTGATCAATTACGTTAAAACCCACCCGCATACGATTGGCGTCATTGGGCTCAATTGGATTTCAGACCAAGACGACCCAACCTCTCTGGACTTCATGGAAGGCCTACGCGTTGCGGCAGTATATGACAAAGATCCTGAAACGGCCTACAAGCCTTATGCTGGCATGCTCTACACCAAAGAATACCCGCTCATCCGCGATATTTGGATCATCAACAAAGGACGCCGCTCTGGCTTGAATACAGGTTTTGTTCTTTTTATGAAAAAGGACGACAAAGGACAACTCATCATTCAAAAGTCGGGCTTGGTGCCAGCGCTCACGCCCGTTCGGCTCGTTTTGCAATAATTCAAGAAATAATAACAGGCACAATTTTTGTATCCCGAAAAACTAGGCTATTTTTGGCCCGAAATTAAAACGCAAATATCATGAAACGCATCTTACTCCTCAGCACTATTTTGCTTACCGGACTCAGCTATGCCCAGACTCTTCAGCAAGCCATTGCCAAAACAGAAAACGAGCGTTACCTCGACGCTATTGCTGACTACAAAAAATTAGTTGCAGCAGATCCTATTAACGGTGAAAACTATTTTTATTTCGGCGATTGTTACTTCGAAAAAGAAGAATTAGATTCTGCTAAGTTGATGTGGAAGAAAGGTTATGAAGTGGATAAACTTCGTGCTTTACCTATCGTTGGTTACGGACGCGTTTTATGGTTAGAAGGCAAAACTGTCGAAGCAGAGGCAGAATTCACTAAGGCCTTGCTCATGACCAAAAAAGACAAGCTTAAAAAAGCAGAAGTCATTCGTGGTATTGCTGAAATCTACATCGAAGCGCCGAATAAAAACTTAGATAAAGCACTCATTATTCTTGAAGAGGCTATTTTAAAAGACCCAAAAAACGAAGACAACTACTTGCTCAAAGGTGATGCCCTTTACGCACGCAATTCTTCCGATGCGTCAGAGGCCCTCAAAGCTTACAACCAAGTGTTGGTACTCAACCCGAAATCTCCACGCGGAATTGTGCGCAAAGCGCTCATTTACCAACGTGCGAAAAACGAACAAGAAGCCAACAAAATGTACAACGAAGCAAAAACCATTGACCCAACTTATGCGCCAGCATACCGACTCAATGCCGAGCTTTACCTCATGTTTGGCAAAAACAAACAAGCTATTGAAAACTGGGAAAAATACCTTGAGCTCAACAACAATATTGAGTCTCGCTATCGCTATGCAAACGCTCTTTTTGCGGCCAAAGAATACAACGGGCTCTTAAGCCAATTAGATATTCTTAAAAATAATGGGTTCAGTAACTTCTTCACGGAGCGTATGTACGCATTTGCTTATGCAGAAAAAACAGACTCATTGTCTTTGGCCAATGCCTTAAATGCTTCTGACCGTTTCTTTGCAATTGTACCAGCAGACAAAATAAACTACCAAGACTACAAAGTGCGCGGTAACATTTTTCAAAAACAAGGCAAAGATAGCTTAGCTATAATCGAATTTGAAAAAGCGGTTGGTATAAACGACATCGCCTACAAAGAACTTTCTGGTGAACTTTTGAAGCTTTATACCAAAAACAAGCAATACGAAAAACTCATCAGTGCTTTAGAGGTGCGCCGTCAAAAAAATAGCAAATTGACAGCTGCCGAAGAATACGATTTAGGCAAGGCATATTACATTGGCCGCAACGACTACAAAACTGCTGATAGCATCTTCCAGATTGTCATTAAAAACGACAGTACTTACGTACCTGCTTACGCTTACCGCGGACGCTGTAACTTCAAAATGGATACCAACAACGAAAAGTGGATGGCCTTTCCATATTACTTAAAAATTACCGAGATTGTAAAGCCAGAAGACCGTACGCAACCATCTAAAAAAGCATTTGTTCTTGAGTCCTTGCGCTATGTTGCCGACTATTATTCAAAATCACCGGTTAAAGACCTCGACAAAGCAAAGTCTTACTTTGAGCAAATTTTGCAAGTAGAACCTAACGATCAAGTTGCCAAAAAAGCTTTGGGTATCAAAGATCCTGCTCCGGCAACCACTCCAGGTGCTACTCCAAAGCCTGCTGCTCCAGTTCGTAACTAAGCAATAACAGCTCCATAAATACAAAAGGGCGGCCTATAGGCCGCCCTTTTTGATGTAATATTATTATCTATTGTTGTAAACTGAGGTAACGTGCAACATACTGGCCGATAATGTCAAATTCCAAATTGACCTCAGCGCCCACAGTAAGGTCATGAAAATTGGTGTGTTCATAGGTATAAGGAATAATACACACTGAAAAGCGCCCTTTTTGCGAATCCACAACGGTTAAACTTGTGCCATTTACCGTAATAGAACCTTTCTCTACGGTAACAAAATCTTGTGGATGCGCAAAGGTAAAACGCCAAGAGCCGTTTTCGTCCTGAACATCTGTACACGTTCCAATGCAGTCGACATGACCTTGTACCATATGGCCATCTAGGCGTCCGCCTAATTGCATACAACGCTCTAAATTAACTTTGGTACCAACCACCCAAGATCCCAAATTGGTTTTGTTTAGTGTTTCTTGTATGGCCGTAACTGTATGTTGACTCGGTTGCTGGGCCACAACGGTTAGACAACAGCCATTGTGAGCCACACTTTGGTCAATTTTAAACCCTGACGAAAGCGCAGATCCTATTGTAAAATGGATATTGCCCGCGTCGTGCTCAATTGCCAGCACTTGACCTACTTCTTCGATGATTCCTGTAAACATAGTACAAACTTACGTAAAGTTAGGCGCTCGTGCACAAATCCTGGATGACGAGTTGCAAGGTGGTTTTATTTTGATAGGTATTGGCACTGATCTGAAAAACAACATCGATAAACACGCCAACAGCAAGTTCGGCGGCCAAAGAAGCTAAATTGAAACCTATAGCCTCTATTGCAACTTGGCTGTCTTCTTGTATGAGTTTGAGTTTGAGATGCGCTTCTTTGAGAATCCGATAATCTAAAATCATGCATTTCTTGGCGAGAAAGACTGGGTGAAGATTACCAGGACCACAGGGCTCAAAGGCGTTTAAAATTTGCAAAACGCGCTTGAAATGTAGCGCTGGATTGCTTCCCATCTCTGAAAATTTTAGTTCGGTATCTATCTCTATTTTGCGGTCCAGCTTTTGCTGGCTCAGGGCAACTGAAACTGCGGCATCAAAAGCGCTTTGAAAGGCGGTGAGTTGTTCGGGCTTTAGCGTAAGGCCAGCAGCAAATTGGTGACCACCAAATTGAATGAGGTGCTCCTGACAGCTTTCGAGAAGTTCGTAAAGATGTAAAGGCGCCATACAACGGGCAGAACCCGTTAGTACGCCATTGGATTCGGTCAGCACAATTGTAGGGCGGTAATGGGTTTCTATCAGCCTTGAAGCCACAATGCCTACGACACCTTTGTGCCAAGTCGGATCAAAAACTACAGTAGAATACTGCTGCTCAAATTGCTTATTTGCTGCGATTTGAGCAAGCGCAGCCGTAGTGGTTTGTTGATCTAAGGCGCGCCGTGTGGTATTATCTGTATTGATTTCCAAAGCAAGTTGCTCGATTTCTTGTTGGTCTGAACTGCGCATCCAGTCTACGGCGCGCCGGCCAGACGCAATTCTACCTGCTGCATTGATTCTAGGAGCAAGGGTAAAAACGACATCTCGTAAGGTAAGTGGTAATTGTTTGGCAGCAAGTTCGAGGATGGCTAAAAATGCTGGCCGTGGACAGGCATTGAGTTGCGCCAGTCCTTTTGCGCAGAGCGTGCGGTTTTCACCGAGCAATTCGACGATATCTGCTCCAATAGATAATGCCACTAAATCGAGACTTTCCTCAAGGGCTGCTTCCTCTTTTCCGAGTTGCTGGTAAAGACCTTGTAGTAATTTGTAAGCTACGCCACAACCAGAAAGTTCTTTATACGGATAAGTACAATTAAGCTGTTTGGGATTCAGGATAATAGCCTGGGGTAGCGTGCTGTCTGGCTGATGGTGGTCACAAACGATACAGTCGATACCTGCTGCATGCGCCAGTGCTAGTTGGTCGTGGGCTTTGATACCGCAGTCTAGTGTAATGAGAAGGGTAATGCCTTGGTGAATGGCGTGTTCTATGCCTATTTTACTTACGCCATAGCCTTCTAGGTATCGATCTGGAATGTAGTGTTCACAATTGAGCCCAAGCTTTTGAAGTTGCTCAGACATGAGCGCAACGGCTGTGGTGCCGTCAACATCGTAGTCTCCGTAAAGCAGTACTTGCTCTTGCTTACTGATGGCTTTTTGCAAACGCCCGACAGCAGCATCCATGTTTTTCATGAGAAAAGGATTGTGCAGGGCTTGCGAAATCGGATTAAAAAAAGAAACGGCTTGCTCCCGTGTTTCGATCCCTCTTTGTAAAAGGATCTCGGCAATAAACCCGGGCACTTGAAGCACCGAAGAAAGAGCCGAAATAGAAGATGAAGAACTTGCTGGGCGCAAGAGCCAATTTGCTTTCATGCGTTAAAAGTACAGTAAAAAGGCAGGTGCAGATTCCGTTAATCTACGTAGCTGAGCTTCAACATATTTGATCCGCCCAAGTCTTCGAGTGGAATAGAAGCCACATTGATCACGACATCGCCCACTTTTAAATAGCCTTCTTCTTTCATGATATGTTTGATGTCGGCAATGGTGTGGTCGGTAGAGATGCGTTTGTTATAATAAAATGCCCGTACGCCCCAAACTAAATTGAGTTGCGTCAGAATTTTGCGATTGTGCGTGAAGACGTAAATAGGAGAAGCCGGACGCTGTGAAGCAATTTTATAAGCGGTATAGCCCGAGAAGGTCATGGTGATGATTGCATTGGCCTCAACGCGTTGGGCTAATCGACAGGCATTAAAGCAGATGGAATCCGAAATGAAACGAGGGCTTCCTTTGGGAGGCAGTTCTTCTTTATGGTACATGCTTGGGTGCTGCTCCATTTCTTTGATGATGTTGGCCATGGTCTGAACGACTTGTACAGGATATTGGCCTACCGAAGTTTCTCCGGAGAGCATGACGGCATCAGCGCCATCTAGCACTGCATTCGCGACGTCATTGACCTCGGCTCGGCTCGGTGTAAGGCTATTGAGCATGGATTCCATCATTTGCGTTGCCACAATAACGGGCTTTGCTTTAGAAACCGATTTGCTAATAATCATTTTTTGAATGAGCGGCACATTTTGATATGGAATTTCGACGCCGAGGTCACCGCGGGCTACCATGAGCGCATCGCTGAGTTCGATAATTTCATCGATATTCTCCAGTGCTTCTGGTTTTTCAATTTTGGCAACAACCTTGGCAATACTGCGCTTTTTGGCAATTCGCTCTTTGAGATCTGATATACATTTTGCGCTGCGCACAAATGATAAGCCAATCCAGTCTACACCTAGTTTGAGTGCGTAGTTGAGGTCTTCGATGTCTTTTTCTGTGAGAGATGGCATCGATATTTTAGTATTCGGGAAATTGACGCCTTTCTTGGAGCACAATAAACCACCTTGAATGACGAGGCAACGAATCTTTTCTTTTTTATCTGTTTCGAGTACTTCGAGTACCAACTTGCCATCGTCGAGCAAAATACGCTCGCCAGGATTTACATCGCGGGGTAATAAATGATAATTAATTGAAAATCTTTGGTTATTGCCAAGTACTTTTTCCACCACGACGTCGATATGTTGCCCCACTTCAATGAGCACGCCATTATTTTCCATTTCGTGGGTACGGATTTTAGGACCTTGAAGGTCGGCGAGTATGGCTACATTTAAACCGAGCTCGTCATTGAGTTCACGGATAAGGGCTACTGCACCCGCATGGTCTTGGTGGCTTCCGTGTGAAAAATTCAAACGACAAACATTGAGGCCAGCACGCATCATGTCTGCAAGTACTTCTTTTTTTAGTGACGCAGGGCCCATAGTGGCCACTATTTTGGTGTTTTTCATGTCAGCTTGTAAGGTAATCTAATATGTCAAATTCTTCGTGGTTGAATTCAAAAACGGCAACCACTCCGTTGATTTTTCTGAGTTGATCGATTAAATCTGCAGGCTCATGAGAAAAGTTTTCTTTGAGCACTAAAAAGTAATCGATCATTGGGCGATCTGCTTGCAAGAGTTGTTGCTCTTGCTTGTTTTTGATCAAGTAAAAACGCGTGAGCAATTCTTGGTCCTCGAAAAAAAAATAACTAAACGCGTGTTGCGCTTTTAGTTTAGGTACAAACATTTCAAATCGCTTGGATTGTTTCTCCAAGAGAATACCCAGTGTTTGATTGAGCTCCCAACAGAGTCGGTAATCGGCAAAAGCAGTAGAAATTCCGTAAACTTCGAAGGGTTGTTCGTCGTCGAGGGTGAGTTCGTATTTTTTAACTTTTCCCATTGGATTCAAATTTACTCATTTAATGCCAAACAGAACATCAACAAAAGATTGTCAATTCATTTATTTACGTGAAAGTTCAGCGTTTGCTTTAATGTTTAAATTTGTTGTTAGAAACGAAAATATGCGCGCATTCTCTCTCTTCATTTGCACTATTTTACTTGTGGCTGGATCGCACTCTTTTGCCCAACCCGATAAAATGATTACCAACCGAGACAACTACTTTTGGCAATTTGGCATCGCTTGGACCACCACCGATGACGACGGCCAAGAACTCAACCCTATTCCAATTGATCAATTACACGGCCTGCCCTTTCCATCGAGGTTGTATGCAGACCGCTATATTTACAATGGCTGGAGCGTCGAGGGAGTTCTCGGAGCGCAACCCTATAAAACAGACCGTTTGGTCAATGATTCGATTGGTGTGAACGGGTTTATTGGCTATTTCGATGCAGCACTGAAGTACTCTTTTTATAAGCAATTAGGACGCGGCGCTATTGATCCCTATTTGGGTTCCGGTCTTGGCTTTAGCTTGCGCAGTGCCGACCCGAAGCAAAGCGCACCAATGTTGACGCCTACTGTTAATCTTTCGGCAGGTTGCACATTTTGGCTGAGTAAACAAATTGGATTACAGGCCCAAGGTGTTTATAAATTTGGACTAGTAGACATTTTGGGGAATGCGTCGTACAGCCAATATAGCCTCGGTTTGGTGTACCGAATAGAAAAGACGGATGGCTATAAGAGTGACTTCCATAAGCCCAAATACAAGTTGCCTAGAAAGCCATCTAGAATCAAAGTCGAGAAATCGACAGATGAATCTTAGTTAGAGACAGTCATGCGTTTTTTAGTCTCTTGCACGGCTGTAATTATGCCGTAATAATAGACGCCATTTGGGAGTAGGCTACTCTCATAACGCAAAATATGCCCGCCCTTGTCAAATTCTTGATTGGCTAATTCTACCATTAATTGGTTATTTTGCCAAATGCCAAAACGCACTTCAATCGGCGCAGGGCAAACAAAATAGAACGCAAGCTCTCCGCTGGCAGGTTCCTGATCCAAGGTATATAATTCGCAAAAATCTTGGTGTTGGACTTGACCGCGTTGGAAGCGTCTGAGTAAAGCCCGATAGGCAATAACTGCAAGCAGAATCAGAAAAGAGACGAATAAAAATTTAACGATTGCTTCCATTAAAGAGAGATGATGCCGGGAATTAACGCGGCGCGTTCATAAACTGCGATGATGTCATCGGCCGAGAGCATGATTTCTTTAGCGCTCAGGCTGACATATTTTCCGTTGCCGGAATGATGGTAACTGATTTCACTATTGGCGTTGAATAAAGCGGTGACCTGTGCTAAGTGGTGGTTGTCATTGGGAACGATAAATTTGAACATATATAGATTCGGCCAGTCTTGTTGTTCGAGTTGTGCTTTGAGTGCATCGAAGGTTCCCATGTTACAAAATTACGAACTTGTGTCAGACCAAAGCAAGCAATTTTTATATTTGTTTACATGCGCTTCTATAATCTGTTTTTGTTAGCACTCGGGTTTGTGCTTTTAGCTTTCGCTTACTGGCCAAGCACTGGGTCGTCGATTGCCAACAATAATGAAACACAGCAAAGCCAAACGGCCGAATTACCAATTTTAGACCCACGTATTTACACAGCTCAACTCAATAACCGCTTGGTAGAATACATGGACAGATCCGTTAAACAAGGGATACAGCCAGTTGCAAATACCAACGGGTTGCGTCGTGCCTATCGTGCCAAAAAATTAGTTCTAGTGAAGCCCGATATTGGATTTCAATTAGACACCTTTCAATATTCCTATGCCTTTCTAACGCCATATGCAGACCAAGTACTTAAAGAAATTGGGCGCGCTTTCAAAGATTCTATTGCCAATACACCACTTGCCGATTGCCAACTCATTGTAACTTCCATGACCCGCACACGGCATACAGTTTCAAAGCTTGTGCGCAAAAACAGAACGGCCGTTAATAAGAGCCCTCACCTCAATGGCAATGCCTTTGATTTCTCATATGCGCGTTTTGCCTCAAGTGCACCGCTCAATCAAAGCCAAAAACAATACCTACAAGCCACCATTTCTCAAATTCTCCTTGAATTCAAGAGAAAAATCAAAATATGGGTGACTTTTGAGAAGCAAGAAGAATGCTTACATGTGGTTGCCCGAAAAGGTAGATAATTGTAAATTTGCCCATGCGTTGGCAAATTATTCTACTCTTATTGAGCTTTCACTATTATGGTCAAAAGCAACTCAATGCCGTTCGCTGTACTGAAAAGATAACCATAGACGGTCAGCTACAAGAGTCAGCTTGGTCTAAAAATCCCGAATTCAGTCAGTTTGTTCAAATCAAGCCAGAACCTGGTAAACCCTCGAAAAGTCAGACAAGCATTCAATTGTGCTACGACCAAGACGCCATTTATTTCGCATTTTATTGTCAAGATCCACCTGACTCCATCTCCAAGGTGCTCTCTTTAAGAGACGATTACAACCCGAATTGCGACATCATCGGGATTTTTTTAGACACCTACAATGACAATCAAAATGGTTTTTATTTCGGTCTCACGAGTCGAGGTGTTCAACTAGATGCTAAAATTGCAGCCAATGACTATAATGATCAACTCAATCTTGTCTGGCATAGCGCAGTTCAAATAGTAGAAAATGGCTGGATTGCTGAGGTCAGAATCCCCTATTCTGCCTTGCGTTTTCCGCAAAAAGAGGTGCAAGATTGGGGTATTAACATCGGAAGGCAAATTGCGCGTTTCCGGGAAGAATCTTCTTGGGTAGCTGTCAACCCAGATCTCGAGAATATGCTGCTCGAGAGCGGAGATATTACCAACCTTACTCATATCAGTCCACCTCTTCGTTTGGCACTTATTCCATACGTGTCTGCCTACATAGACGAAATCAGAAACGAAGACAACTCGAAGAGTTTACTGCGCTCCTTTAATGGCGGAATGGACATCAAGTACGGAATCAATGAAGCCTTTACCCTTGACCTGACATTAGTTCCTGATTTCGGTCAAGTCGTCTTTGATCAGCAGGTTTTAAACCTGACCCCTTTTGAAGTTCAATTCAATGAAAACCGCCAATTTTTTACTGAAGGCATGGAGCTCTTCAATAAAGCAGGTATCTTTTACAGCAGAAGAATTGGCATTCAAGCACCATATAAGGTGACGCAAACCATGCTCAAACCCAATGAATACCTCGAGAATGTGCCGGGTTCCTCGCAACTTTACAACGCTTCTAAAATTTCTGGTCGCAATAGCAATGGCCTTGGCATTGGGGTTTTCAATGCTGTCAATGCCGAACAAATTGGCACAGCAGTTTCCACCCTTGATAACAGTAAAAGAGAGGTTCTTGTCTCTCCATTGACTAATTACAATGTAGTCGTTTTTGATCAAAATTTGAAGAATAACTCTTCGTTAACTTTCACCAATACCAATGTATGGCGAGCAGGATCTTTTTATGATGCCAATGTATCTGCCTTCAATTTCAACCTGAATACCAAAGACAACAATTACAATATCAACGGTAAAGGAATTGTATCAGCACAGCTCGATGCCACAAACACACTCGGACACAATCTGAACTTAAATGTCCAGAAGCAACGCGGTGCACTCATTGGCGGCTTGGGTTATTTACAAGAGTCCGACAGCTACGACCCAAATGACCTTGGTTTCAATTACAATAACAACCGCAGAATTTTTGACGCCAATGTGGCCTACCGAAATTTCTCACCTAAGTGGCAACAGCTCATGAGATGGAATGTCAGGGCAAATTTCTCGCAGTCGTATTTGTATGCGCCAAATGCATTTACCGGTAATATGCTCAGTTTTAATGTATTTGCACTGAATAAAAGGTTCAATGCTTTTGGCCTAAGCACAGGTGGTGCGCTTCAAGATTCAAAAGATTATTTTGAGCCAAGAACATGGGGCGCTGTGTTCACCATACCTCAAAATGCATACTTAAACGCCTGGTTTTCTTCGAATTATCAGCGTAAAATTGCCATCGATATCGGTGCAACTATTGTGACTTATTGGGACAACCCATGGAGACAATATGCATATAATTTTGGACCTCGTCTCCGGCTTTCTGATGCCCTATTTTTGGTTTATTCACTTGAAAAAGAACTACAAATCAATAGTCTCGGATACGCCATCCCATTTGCCACGCCAGCCCAAACTTATCAGGGGATTTTATTCGGAAAACGCGACCGCAATACCACTATTCAATTTGTTTCGTTAGATTACATCTTAACCAATCGCATGTCTTTGAGCTTGAGACTGCGGCATTACCGTTCTACGCTTCAATACCAAAACTTTTCACTTTTAGAAGAAGATGGCAGCCTCAATCACTTACCAGACTTTAATGGATTGACGACTGACGGAAAATCTGCCTACGACATCAACTACAATGCGTTTACCATAGACTTTGTGTATCGCTGGGTATTTATGCCCGGAAGTGAAATTAATATCGTTTGGAAAAATGCTGTTTTCTCCAATAACGATGCTGTTAATGTAGCTTATTGGCAAGACCTCTCAAGCACCCTCCAAAACGGCGCGCTCAATAGCTTTTCTTTTAAACTCATTTACTGGCTAGATGCCCAACAACTGCGCAAAGACCGCAGTGTATTACCACGCTGAGTATTCGCCGTCACCGTAAACGTATGCGCGGTCGCTGGCCTGATCTGGTTCCGATTCCGAAAAATACGGGTAAACAACTTTATTCTGATGCAATACCACTTTACCATTGGGCACCTCAATGTGCAACACTACCTCTTGATCGCGCAAACGATCTTTCGCTGGAAAAGAAAAACCACTCGAAATCTGCAGTTTATTACCAACTAACTCACATGGAAATAATATATGCGCAGCTCTTTGATTGGCTTTTAAATAGGAAGCGCCATTGGCTTTTTTCTCGATGCGAATATGATATAGGCTATCTGGCGAGGCCTTGTAAGTGATGGCAATACCACTATTGTAAATGAGACCATTGTCTACGAGTAACAAGCCTTGCTCCGGATTTCTTGTTGGCCTAAACCCTTCTTTGTTGATTTGAAATTTTTCGTGATTAAAGGCCTTGAGGTGCATCTCGGTAGAAACATCAATTTGCAGTGAATCCCCAAAATATGTGCCTTTTTCAGCACTCATGCCGCCGTCGATTGCAAAAGATTTTGCAGTTGAAACACCCGCTACAATAAGTAATACTATACCAATAATGGAGGCGGCGCTAAAGAGCCCTAGCGACGTGCGCATCCATTTACCTTGAATAGGCAACAGCAAACGTAAGCCTACAAGCATACTCGATAACGCAATTGAAAAAGCAATCAAAGCGGCACCTAAATAAATGAAATCATTGATTTGACCCGTTTCAAAAAACAGTGCGCTCAATTCACCTAGTGAAGTAAACTCCCCATTGATTTGTGCAGGTATAAGTTTTGGATCGATAAATAAAAAGATTGTGGCACTGACGATGATAGATAGCCCCCAGAACAATAAAAATACACCGATTGCCTTGCGTATAAAGTCTACTAATCTTTTTGCACTTTGACTCAGACCCGAACCGGTACGCAACTGATTGGACCATTTTTTAGTGTTCTTTTCAACACGCTCAGCCGCTTCTTTGAACTCCGATTTAATGCTTTCCACATTAACAGGCATACCTTTCATTTGCAGCTTTTCACTAGCCGTTTTTGCTACAGGCGTGATGATCCATAAAAGGAGGTAAATAGGTATGCCCGAACCAAATACCATTGTGAACAATACAAAAGCGACGCGAACAAAGACAACATCTATATGAAAGTAAGCAGCTACACCACTGGCCACCCCACCAAGTATTGCATGATCTGTATCTCTAAAAAAGCGCTTTTCTGCAACCTGTGCATCGGTACTTTCAAATGTAGTTTGTTCTGTTGCTGTATTGTCTTCGTCACCAAAAGCTTCAGGACTCCCGAGCAATTGAATAATTTGCTCAATGACCTGTAATTGAACAACTTGTTGTCCGGAAACTTTTTCTTGAAGCAATTCGACGATTCTCAGTTCGACATCTTGGATGATTTCTTCTCTTCCTTCTTCGTGCTGTAAGACGCGATTTAATTCGTTTAAATATGCACTAAGCTGCTCATAAGCTTTGTCTTCTAGGATAAATGCAAACCCTTGGATATGAATTGAAACTGTTTTATTCATGATTTCGTTTTTTGAGTGAGGGTGGCAACAGCTTGTTGTAATTCGTGCCAGGTATTGGATAAATCGTTAAAAAATTGAATCCCTTTTGGGGTGATACAATAGTATTTTCTTGGAGGCCCTGATGTCGATTCTTCCCAACGATAAGACAAAAGCTCGAAGTTCTTAAGGCGCGTTAATAATGGATAAACGGTTCCTTCTACTACGAGCAACTGAGCAGACCTCAATTTTTCGAGTATTTCTGAAGGATAGGCCTCTCCGCTATGAAGGATCCCTAGAATACAATATTCTAAGATCCCCTTCCGCATTTGAGATTGTGTGTTCTCTACATTCATCAAATTAAATTTTATACAAAGTTATATGTTTTATTTTGTATTATGCAATACATAGTACTAAAAAAATAAAAAAGACGCTTTATTTGCGTCTTTTTTATTTAATTATCTCGCTCTATTTCAGGCATTTGAAGTAATCAAATGGTTCTAAACAAGCATTGCACTGATAGTGCGCTTTACAAGCCGTACTGCCAAATAAACTCACCATACGGGTATCTTTACTCGCGCATTTAGGGCAGGCTACCTTAGGGCCATTGGCAAATAAAACCCCTTTATCGGGTTCATTGACAGGCGGAGCAATACCATACATACGCAATTTCTGACGGCCTTCTTCGGAAATCCAATCGGTAGTCCAGGCCGGACTCAAGATGTGCTTCACTTTTGCGTTTGAAATGCCTTTTTCTTTGAGTTTAGCCAATAAATCAACCTCGATTTGTTGCATAGCAGGGCAACCACTGTAAGTCGGGGTAAGCTCAATAACCCATGTTTGGTCTTCAAGATAAATTTGCTGAACTACGCCTAAATCAGTAATCGTCAATACAGGAATTTCGGGGTCACTGACTTCAGCCAAAAAAGACCGTATTTGATCCGGATTTACCATTCCATATTTGGATATGCTCTTTGCATGTATTGGAGATCAGAAAGGATGTAACCCATGTGTTCAGAGTGGCGACCTTCCCGACCACCTTCAAATTTCCAGTTGTGGGTTGGAACAGAAAGTGTTGCTTCGGCTAAGACTTCTTTAACCGTTTGATTCCATTTTGCTTGGATATTTTCCAACTTAGGAACCAAACCTGCCGCTTGCAGACTGTGGTCGTGGGCGTTTTCGTAGAAGAGTTCATTGGTGTAACGCCATAAATGATCTATGGCATCTTGTGCACGCTGGTGCGATTCTTCGGTGCCATCGCCAAGGCGAATCACCCATTCTGAGGTATGTTTAAGATGGTAACGCGTCTCTTTAACAGACTTGGCCGCAATTGCTGCAAGCTTTTCTATAGGACTTTGCATGAGTGCTTCATAGAGCGGCAGTCGAAAAGCGTCAAAGAAAAACTGACGTACAATAGTCATGGCGAAATCACCGTTGGGTTGCTCGACCAAAAGTGCGTTCTTATATTCATTTTCGTAACGCAAATAAGCCAATTGGTCATGGTTGCGGCCTTGGCCTTCGAGCGCCGCAGCAAAATCATATAAACTGATTGCTTGCCCAATATGATCCAGGGCAATATTGGTAATGGCGATGTCTTCTTCAAGGATAGGACCGTGCCCACACCATTCTCCGAGACGTTGACCTAAAATGAGACTGTCATCAGACAAGCGCAACACGTATTCAAATAGAGCAGCTTCTTGCATGATTACATGTGTTTAACGCCATCTGGCACTTCGTAAAACGTTGGATGGCGGTATATTTTGGTATCCGAGGGCTCAAAAAAGGAGGCTGCTTCGTCGATGTCTGTTGCATGAATATGAACAGACTCAACTACCCAAATGCTAATTCCTTCTGATCTTCTGGTGTAAACGTCGCGCGCGTTTTCAAGTGCAAGGGTGGCATCTGGCGCACGTAAACTACCAACGTGTTTGTGATTCAAGCCTTGTTTGCTTCGGATAAAAACCTCCCAAAGAGGCCATTGTGTTGTTGACATTTATTGTTGATTTGATTAGGCTGTTTTCTTTAAGGCTCTCTTTTTAGCAAAAGCATTTGCTGCTTCGCGGACCCATAGGCCATCTTCTTTGGCTTTGATTCGGGCTGCAAGCCTCTCTTTGTTACACGGACCGTTGCCCTTTACCACTTGCCAGAATTCATCCCAGTTTATTTCGGAGAAGTCATAATGGCCGCGTTCTTCATTCCATTTTAAATTGGGATCTGGAATGGTCAGACCGAGGATTTCAGCTTGAGGTACGGTGGCATCCACAAAGCTTTGACGCAATTCGTCATTGGTAAAACGCTTAATTTTCCATTTGATCGATTGATCGGAGTGCGTAGAATCTGCATCGCTGGGCCCGAACATCATGAGGGCTGGCCACCAAAAACGATTCATAGCGTCTTGCGCCATGGCTTTTTGTTGTGGGGTGCCGCTGCATAATTTCATCAGGGATTCATATCCTTGACGCTGATGAAAAGATTCTTCTTTGCATATTTTGACCATTGCACGTGCGTACGGCCCGTAAGAAGTGCGGCAAAGTGCCACTTGATTCATGATGGCTGCACCATCTACTAGCCAACCAATTGCGCCGATATCGGCCCAAGTAAGCGCTGGGTAATTAAATATAGAAGAATATTTGGCTTTACCACTGTGTAAATCGTCGATGGTTTGCTCGCGGTCGGTGCCGAGTGTTTCGACGGCAGAATACAAATACAGGCCGTGGCCCGCTTCATCTTGTACTTTAGCCAACAATACCGCTTTGCGTCTGAGGTTGGGTGCACGGGTAATCCAGTTGCCCTCAGGAAGCATTCCAACTATCTCGGAGTGTGCATGTTGAGATATTTGACGCACCAATGTTTGACGGTACTCATCTGGCATCCAGTCGTTGGGCTCAATTTTGATTTCTCTGGCGATTTTATCGTTAAAATGACGTTCTTGTTCTGCTTGGGTCATGATACTAACAGTTATAATGAAACAAATATAGAAAATAACTACGCCTTCAAAACATGATTGAGGTCAGTTTGTTCATTGATAGTTATCGGTTGAGGCTTGCGCAATATTGCTTACTTTTGACCCAGATTAATTTCAACGATGTCAACACAGTTTCATTCTCTCATTGTCAGTGACCTTCGCCACGAAACCGAAGGGTGTGTTTCGGTGGCATTTGAGGTTCCTCAGGGCCTTCAAAACCAATTCAACTTTGCAGCTGGGCAATACCTTACCTTTAAAATCAATCTAGACGGTGAAGAAATCCGTAGGTCGTATTCGCTTTGCAGCGCACCACACGAAAAAACGTGGCGCGTAGCCATTAAAGAAATCCCTAATGGTAAGTTTTCTTCTTTCGCTAACCATCAACTTCATATCGGCACCGAACTAGAGGTAATGGCCCCAATGGGTAATTTCAAGTTTGAGCCAAACCCCAATGCCGAAAACCATTACGTTCTTTTTGCGGCGGGTAGCGGTGTTACGCCCATCTTCTCCATCCTCAAAACCATTCTCAGTGCTGAACCCAAAAGCACTGTGACCATGTTTTATGGCAACAAAGGCATGAATGAAATTATATTCAGAGAAGAACTCGAAGCCATTAAAAATCGCTTTTTGGACCGACTGAATCTCATTCATATCTTTTCTCGAGAAAACATCGGTGTGCCCCTTCTCAAAGGCCGCATAGATGCCAGTCGAACAGCCAACTTATTAAACGCTTTTGTCAAAAATTTATCCATAGATGGCGCCTACATTTGTGGGCCACAGGAAATGATTCTTGCCGTTAAAGACGAACTGCTTGCATTTGGTGTTGCGGCCAATCAAATTCATTTTGAGCTTTTTCATGCAGCGCCTATTGCGCCAAAGGCCGATGATAACACCCAAAAAGCAGCTGCATTTGAGTCTCATATTGAGCTCATTATGGATGGAGAAATCACCAACTTCTATTTATCTTCCGATGGTCCAACTATCCTTGACGCAGCCTATAAAGCAGGTGCCGATGCCCCTTTTGCTTGTAAAGGTGGCGTTTGTTGTACTTGTAAAGCAAAAGTTTTACGCGGCGAAGTTTCTATGGATGTCAATTATGCACTCACACCAGAAGAAGTAGCGCAAGGCTATGTTCTCACTTGCCAAGCGCATCCAAAAAGCAACGATATTCTTATCTCATTTGACGACTAATTATGGGTTTTTTCGACAGATTCAAATCAAATAAAAAAGACACGCTTCCCAAGGGGGCTCACCTTTTGGACGTCAAGTCCGTTAAGTCACTTTCCGATGCATCTGTACAAATCGAATTTGACGTACCTACAAACCTGGAGCAACAATTTCGTTTTCAGGCTGGTCAATACCTCACTTTAGAGCTCGATATCAAGGGTGAAAAATTGCGTAGGTCTTACTCTATTTGTAGCGGTGTCAATGAAAGTCTTTGCATCGGGGTTAAAGCAATACCTAATGGTAAAGTTTCAAACTTTCTACAACAAACCAAGGCGGGAGATCAGCTCATTGTATTTGAACCCGAAGGGAACTTTGTTTGGAAACCTGAACACAAAAAAAATGTCGCCATCGCTGCAGGCTCTGGCATTACGCCGATCATGAGTATGCTCAAAACGGCAGGCACCAACGCTGACTTTCATTTGTTTTATGGCAATAAATCTGAACAAAGTAGCCTTTTCATCGAAGAAATCCGTGCACTACAAAATACCACTACACAATTGTTTTTCTCGCAAGAAGTCAAAGAAAGTGCCATACACGGCAGAATCGACGACGAAGCACTACGCGCTCAAATCAAACAGAATTTGAACTTACTACAAGCCGATGCATTTTTTCTTTGTGGACCTCAACAAATGGTTGAAAGCGCAGAGAAAACATTGGCTTTCTTTGGCGTCAGCCCTCAGAAAATTCACAAAGAATTATTTTTCGTCAGCGAAGAAGAAGCGCCCATTGAAGGGGCCAATTATAGCGGCAAGAGCCGTGTAAAGGTCATGATCGACGGCGAGATCGCCGAGTTCGAAATGAAAGGCCCGGATAAAAGCATCCTCGAGCTATCTGAAAAAGCAGGCTTGGATGCTCCCTTTTCTTGCAGAGGCGGGGTTTGTTCTTCTTGCCGCGCAAAAGTGTTAAAGGGCAGTGCCAGTATGCGCATGAACCATTCCCTAACTGATGCCGAAGTGGCAGAGGGCTATATCCTTACCTGCCAGGCACATGCCACAAGTGAAGAATTAATCGTTAGTTTCGATGAGTAAAACGGTTGTCATCCTCGGTGCGAGTCAAGGCATAGGAGCGGCACTTGTGCAGCATTTTGCAGCCCTACAGAACACCAATGTTGTTGCTTTGTCCAGAAACCTTGCTCAAATGCAAGTAAAGTTTAAGCACACCAATGTACAATGCTTCGCCCTGGATATTGCCAACGATGTTCACCAGCAAATTCAGCAGCTTCCACTGACCGCGCCAATCGATATTTTAATCAATAATGCAGGTCTTTTGATCAATAAGCCATTTGCAGAATTAACGCATGCAGACTTCACCGAAAGCTACCAAGTCAATGTCATTGGCATCATGGAAGCTACCCAAGCGCTATTGCCGCGTCTTGCGAAGCAAGCACATATTGTCAATATTAGCTCCATGGGTGGGTTTCAAGGTAGTTTAAAATTTGCTGGTTTGGCAGCTTATTCTACTTCAAAAGCAGCATTGTGCGCCTTCACAGAACTTTTTGCTGAGGAGTACAAGAGCACCCAATGGAAAATGAACTGTCTTTGTTTAGGAGCAGTTCAAACTGAAATGCTCGAAGCGGCATTCCCAGGATATATTGCCCCTACCCAACCAGCTCAGATGGCTCAGTTTATTGCAGACTTTGCTTTGCATTCTGGGGCTTTCTTAAACGGAAAAATCATTCCTGTTTCAAGCAGCAACCCGTAATTTCGTAACTTCGTTAGGTGAAGTTCCTAAGGAGTTTGCTTTTTTGGTGTTGTGTGAGCCCTGTGCTTGCCCAAGACATCCATTGGACGCAATTCAACAACAATCCTATTTTTCTGAATCCAGCAGGTGCCGGGAACTTCAACGAAGACCTACGCCTCACAGCAAATTACCGCACCCAATGGCGCAGTGTCAGTATTCCATTTCAAACGACCGCCATTGCTGCCGATACCAAATACAAGCAATTTGGACTGGCTCTTAACTATTTTCACGACCAAGTTGGCGACGGCAAATTCCAAACCAATGAAATGCAAATCAGTGTGTGCAGGCCTTATCAAATCAGTAAGTCTCAACAATTACGAGGTGCCATTCAATTGGGATTTAACCAAAGGCAACTCAACAGCAACGCTTTTTACTTTGATGCGCAATACAACGGCTATATTTTTGATCCAACTGCCCCAACCAACGAAACTTTTCAGACGGCCTCTATGATCAAACCCATGCTTGGGCTTGGACTCATACACCAATATCAAATCAATGCTAAGATCAACATTCAAAGTGGGCTTGGTATGTTCAACCTGACGCGCCCCAACCAGAGCTTTTTTGTGGACAATACCCAAAGAGATATACGCTATAACCTATTTAGTTTGCTTCAATACAGCTACACCAATGAACTTTCTTTTGAACCAAGTTTTCAGTTGCAATTTCAAGGCCCGTACAAGGAACTTACAATCGGTGGAACTTCGACTTATCTCTTTTCAAAAAAAGATAATATTTTCCTGAGTGGTGGCTTGTGGTGGCGTACACAAGACGCTTTTTGTCTACAATTTGGAATGGCTAGTGGGCCACTTTATTGCGGGGTTTCTTATGACTTTAATTATTCTTCTTTAGTTCCTGCAAGTCGTGGCAGAGGTGCTTTTGAACTCAGTTTACGCTATGTTTTTAGCAAATTCCGACCTGCCCCAATACAATATAGAATATGTCCCGATTTTATCTAATTTGCTTTCTTTTAGTTGCTGCGCAAACATGGGGACAAAAACAACTCCAAAAATTAATCGCACACGCCGATCAGCAGGTGGTTGCGCTCGATTACATCGAGGCACTCAAGTATTATCAAAAAGCACTTGAACTCGAACCAACATCACTTGACCTACAGTGGAAAATAGCACAAACCAATGCCCAATTCAAAGACTACAAAACCGCAGCGAGATTTTTTTTAAAAGTCTACGAACAAGATCCTGACGGACAGCGCTACCCAACAGCACAACTTCAGTACGCACTCATGCTCAAGCAACAAGCCTTGTACAAAGAAGCACTTGCTCAGTTCAAGGAGGTCAAAAAAGTCTTCTCTGAAGACAAAACAAGTACTGCTTACGCTAAAGCCAATCAAGAAGTATTGGCATGTACTTGGGTGCTCAAGCAACTAAAATTCTTAAGTGCCGAAGAGAACGCAGCGCTGCAGGCGCACCCCCTCAACACAATAGATGCTGAATTTGCACATGATTTTTACAACGACACCCTCATTTACAGTGCGCTAAAAGCAGATTCTCTCGCCGAAGATCAAGAACAAGTTTACAGTAAAAACTACAAGCTCAATTTATACCAATTTCCCGCAACGGATTCTCAAAATGCCGGCGTACTCGTTGGACAAAAACCACAATTTGAGTATGGTAATTTCAGTATATCACCAGATCAAACATTCGGTTTTTGTAGTGAATGTGAACGCAGTGCAGCAGGTTTAAATTGTAAAATCGTTCGCATTCTTCCCCAACAAAAGGCTTGGATTGTGGATTCCACTTTCAAAATAGATGATTCGGAGGGCAACTATTACAGTATGCCGCATATTTTTGAACTGAATAAAAAACTACATCTTGCCTACAGTGCCCAACATCCAACAGGGCGAGGAGGCACAGACCTTTATATAGCGCTTCTTGATCATAAAGGAGAAATCATGAGCACAGAAAATCTAACTGGGCTCAATTCCATCGAAAACGAGGTGTCACCATGGTATGACCCCCTCTTTCAGAGACTTTATTTTTCTTCGACTTGGCATGCCGGTTTTGGTGGCTTGGATATTTTCTATAGTAATCTGCAAGCAGATGGTAGTTTTGGACCGCCTATCAATCTGGGCATGCCATACAATAGCCCCGCCAACGATTTGTACTTTTTTTGTAAGGGTGATACCGCATACTTGAGTTCAAATCGCTTGGGCAGTTTGTATGCCTCGCACCCTACTTGTTGCAGCGATGTCTTTTTCACATACCTAGACAGACCGCAACCCAAGCAAACACCAACAAGTACCGCAGTCATACAAATTGTTCAATTACCCATTCAACTCTATTTTGAGAATGATCATCCAAATCCAAAAAGCACAGCTGAAACCACCGAATTTTCCTATGAAGAAACCTATGTAAAATACAAAAGTCAATACCCTTTGTATTTACAAAAAGTCCAGGAAGGTCGGGACACCAGTGCCGCAAGGTATCAAGCGCAATCTTTATACACTTTCTTTGAAAACGAAGTAGATAAAGGCATGAACGACCTCGCTTTATTCAGAGAACAAGTTTGGCAAGCCTTACAATCAGGGCAACAAGTAAGTATTATTGTTCAAGGCTTTGCGAGTCCGTTGGCCAAATCAGATTATAACGTACATTTGACCAAACGGCGCATTGCTTCAATCATCAATTATTTTGAAGAGGTCGACGGCGGAAAATTTTCGGCATACATGCAAACAACACCAAGTCGCTTACAATTTATTGAAGTACCCATGGGTGAATTTCAAGCAAAAAAAGAGGTTAGTGACAACTACTACGACCAACGCAACTCAGTCTACTCCAAAGATGCCTCTTTAGAAAGACGCATAGAAATCATTGAATTGCGTACCCAAACCATTACGCCCAAATGATTCCAAAGCAACGTATCCATTTCCTTGATTTTAGCCGTAGCGTAGCCATCCTCATGATGTTACAAGGTCATTTCATATCAATGACATTCGAGAGCTACCCCGCTTTTATGGCTGAAGTACGATTGCACGGTTCATCTGGCAATGTTTGGTTCAGTATATGGGGCTTTTTACGAGGGCTCACTGCACCTTTATTTTTTACGATTTCAGGAACGGTATTTACCTACTTATTGCACAAGGAATGGCAAAAGGGCATGCTCCCCTATTTTCAACTCCAACGAGTGCGCAAAGGGCTTAAACGCGCCGCAAGTCTTTTGTTGATTGGTTATCTTTTACAATTCAATTTCAAATACATCAAGTATTATATACAAGGGCATTTTAATCCACATTTTTTGGGTTTTCATATTCTACAGTGCATCGGTGTTGGCTTACTTTGCTTATTGCTCTTTAGTTTTGCTATTTCGAAATTCAAACAATATAGCTGGCTGCTTTATTTGAGCCTTGCCTTCCTCCTATTTGCGACCACTCCATTGATCCGCATGCAAGATGGTTTTTTGCCAATAAATGCACCTACTTATATTCAAAATATGATTCAGGGCCCAGAAACAGGTTTCTCCATCTTTCCATGGATTGGCTATGTTTTTTTAGGAGCGGGATTCGGACATTATTTATGCACTTTTGGGACGGGAATAGCCAATAAAAATGTTTATCGCTATTTGCTGGTTATTGGGTTGGTGTTTTTCTCTTTTGGCTGGTTACTGTCTTTCGTGTACGGCGAAGAGCCTGTGTACATTCACTATAAATATTTGTGGGCTTTTGAGCGCGCCTTTTTTGTTTGTCTACTTTTAATGGCTTTCACTTACTTAAGTGGTATAGAACGCTTGCGCCATCCTTATTTTATGGCTGTTGGTCAAGAAACCTTTACCATTTACATTGTCCATGCAATTCTTCTTTACGGGGCTATTACCGGTTACAGCCTCAGAAGCTTTTTAGAAAACAAATTAAGTGCACTAGAGGCTATTTTTGGTGCATTCCTCTTTTTAAGTTTCTTCATTGCTCTTGTGCAATATCTAGATCCGATTCGTCAATTCTTTCGTAACTTTCGCTCGTTTTTTAAAATCAATGGAAAACCCAACTAGCCTCAATAAGCCTAAGACGCGACTGTATTTTATTGATATGGCCCGTACAATTGCCATACTACTCATGCTAGAAGGGCATTTTGTTCACGATTCCCTGGCAACGGCCTATGTTAGCGATTCCTACCCCGCCTATGTCACATGGAAATTTATTCGGGGCTTTACTTCGCCCACTTTTTTAACGGTAACTGGTCTGATTTTTACCTACCTCTTGCTTGGTAATGAACAGCAATCGTTTTGGCAAAATATGCGTGTCCGTAAAGGTTTCAAAAGAGTGGTTGAATTGCTTTTTTGGGGTTACTTACTTCAGTATTATGCCTTTCACGTGCTGCAATGTATTGCAGTGGGTATATTGACCATTATTCTTCTCTATGGTCTATTCCGTTTGCTAAAAGTTATTCCTCTTTGGGTCTATTATTTTTTGGCCGGAACCGGTTTGTTTTTATCTCAGTTGTTTTTTGGCTCACTTGGAAATCAATATTGGCCTGCACAGGCACCAACGTTTATTCAAAATATGTTTCACGGACCCCATTCCGAATTTCCGATTACCCCCAGAATGGGCTACACCATGTATGGCGCCATGCTTGGCGTTTTGCTCTATCATTATAAACACCATGTCAAATCGTTACCCGTAATTATGGGGACACTAACCGCTGGCATCTTGCTCTTTTTCGGCATTAAGCCCTTTTTAATTTGGCTCCAAAGTATACCTGGGTTGGGCGCAATCGAATTTTATAAAATGGATTGGCTATTAGATAAATTCGGAATGGTTTTGGTCATTTTAGCCATTCTTTTAGGATTAGAAACCTATGTTTTAAAAATTAAGAAAGACAATTTATTTCTTAAAATTGGCCAAAATACGCTTAGTATTTTTATTATCCACATGATGTTGCTCTACGGGAGCGTCATTCGAATTGGAATCAATGATTTTCTGCACGAAAAATTAGGGCCCTATGAAGTAATCCCATATACGCTGGGGTTCTGGCTTATCTTTATTGTTTTTGTCTACTATATAGACGCTATTCGCGCAAAACTGCGTTTTATTTTGTGGCCAATGAAAAAATACAGCAGCCAATTGTTCGGTATCAAGGTTTAGATACTTACTTTGCGTTTGAGTAAGCGATCTCCACAAGCATCTTGAACCTTTACTTTCACTTCGTAGTTGCCCGGCTTGCTGTAAACATGTCGGGTTTTGAAAGCTGTTTCGGTCATGCCATCACCGAAATCCCAAACAACACTTTTCGCATTGGGGTAATTTGCGCTGAAATGCACTACTTTTTTATAATCGGGATTCAGACGCACATCGATTTCTATGGCATTTTGATTGATTCGGTAGCGTTGCTTATTTAATAAAACAAGGGTCCCGGCTACTTCTTGAATAATGGCTGCCTGTTTGGGATCAAGCGTAGCGGTAAAACCCAAATTAGGCTCGGTCTTAAATAGGGCCGCATAAAAGCAAGCAGCTGAGAGATAAGAACCCGCAATTGACGGATGCTGTTTGTCAGGTTGATAAAGCTGAATTTGTGGATAATTTTCTTTGACTGTTTCCCAAACTTTGCCAACTGGAATAATACTAAGATTTAGTTGTTCACCTACATATAAATATCCTTGGTGCACGCGATCAGACATTTCTTGGTAGGTCCAGTCTATGTTGAGGGAGTCATCTTTATAACCTCCATCGTAGCCCCAAGTTTGGTATAGAAGGACATTCGTACAGCGGTTATTGGCGTAAATGGAGTCAAGCAATTGCTTGAGGTAGGGAATACTATTTGAATCTATAATGGCTTGATCTTGAGCTAATTCTCTGCTAAACCCTTGAAGAACAACGTAATCCCATTTTTTTGAGCGTATATTGGCATAAAGTTCTGGTCTTTTTGAATGCATCTCAAAGGTATGACTAGACTTTGCATCCATGAGTACTTCCAATCGAACACCTTTGCTATC
>JBJTNX010000089.1:0-9331 GCA_046074325.1 Sphingomonadales bacterium | reverse complement strand
CGCATATTGCTCACATCATACGTTCGCCATAACCTCAATTTATTGTAATGCAAGAAGAGTACGTTGTATTAGTTAATGAGGATGACCGCGAAATCGGTCAGCTCGAAAAGATGGAAGCACACCGCCTAGGTGTATTGCATCGGGCTTTTTCTGTTGTTCTTTTTAACAGCAAAGGCGAACTCTTGTTACAACAGCGTGCTGCTCACAAATATCATTCACCACTGCTGTGGACCAACGCCTGCTGTAGCCACCCAAGGCCGGAGGAAAGTGTTTTGAACGCCGCCAAACGCCGCTTGCAAGAGGAAATGGGCATGAATGCAAAAATGCAAAAAGGGTTTCATTTTATTTACAAAGCAAAGCTAGATCAGGGTCTTACCGAACACGAACTCGACCACGTCGTATTTGCCTATGCCGACCAAGATCCACAGATCAACATTGAAGAAGTCGAGGCCTTCAAGTGGATCAGCCTATCGGATTTATTACAAGACCTCGAAAAATATCCACATGCTTACACTGCGTGGTTTAAAATACTATTAAATCAGCACCTGGAAGCCTTATCTAAAGCAGCATATGAGAGTGTGTAGACGCGCCACATTTAATGCGGCACATCGACTTTACAGACCAGATTGGTCAGATGAACAAAACAACGCTATTTTCGGCAAATGCAATAACCCCAACTACCATGGCCACAACTATACCCTTGAAGTTTGGATTGACGGCCAAATTGATCCTGAGACTGGTTACCTGATTGATCTCAAACTCGTCAAAGACCTCATCGGGAAAGAAGTTCAGGATCGCTTTGATCACCGTAACCTCAACCTAGACTGCCCCGAGTTTGCCAACTTGAATCCTACGGCAGAAAACATTGCCGTGGTAATTTGGAACTTATTGCGTAAAAAATTGGATTCAAAATATGGGTTGAGCGTCAAGCTCTGGGAAACACAAAACAACATCATTGAATACGACGGCAAATGAGTACTGCGCTATTTTGGCACCGACGCGATCTTCGCATTGAAGACAACGCTGGATTATACAAAGCGCTCAAAAACAACTCAGAAGTAATTCCTGTTTTTGTTTTTGACCACACGATATTAACACATCTTGCTAAAAATGACCAGCGCGTCCTGTTTATTTACCAGGAAATCCAGCGCTTGAAAAAAGCATATCAATATGGTGGAGGCGATTTGATTGTTGTCTTTGGTGATCCCAGAGTTGAAATTGTCAGACTTGCCCAACAATTTAAAGTCAGTCGGGTTTATACCAACCGCGATTACGAGCCTAGTGCGATTTCCCGAGATCAGTTTCTATATGATGAACTACAAAAAAGTCAAATTGAATTCATTGGAGCCAAAGATCAGGTCATTTTTGAAAAAAACGAGGTTGTGAAAGATGATGGTAAACCCTACACCATTTACACACCCTACTCACGCAAATGGAAGGCCAAACTGACGCCTTATCAGTTCAAAGCATACCCGACGACCCAATACCTCAATAATTTGGCAAAATTGGCCCCGCAAGAACTGCTGCCATTGGCGCATATGGGCTTTGAAAATCAAAACACGCAGCAATTCCCGCCAAGTGGTACGCCAGAGAAAATCATCACGCACTATCATTTGCAGCGTGATATCCCCTCTGTCCAAGGCACCTCTCGTCTGAGTTTACATTTGCGCTTTGGCACTATTTCTATCCGGCAATTGGCACTGAGCGCTCAACAACTCAATGAAAAATTTCTCAATGAACTCATTTGGCGCGACTTCTACCAAATGATATTATTTCATTTTCCGCAAACAACAGACAGGGCTTTCAAGCCGCCATACGACCGCATCCAATGGGAGACCAATGAGTCCCACTTCAAAGCTTGGTGCGAAGGCAAAACAGGTTATCCGTTAGTGGACGCCGGAATGCGCGAACTCAATGCAACTGGTTTTATGCACAACCGCGTGCGCATGGTTGTGGCTAGTTTTCTCACCAAACATTTATTGATTGACTGGCGTTGGGGAGAGCGCTATTTTGCAGAAAAACTTCTGGACTTTGAACTTGCAAGCAACATAGGTGGCTGGCAATGGGCCGCGGGCTGTGGTTGCGATGCTGCACCATACTTTAGGGTTTTCAATCCGGAGGCCCAGCAAAAGAAATTTGACCCGCAATACAAATACATTCAAAAATGGGTTCCCGAGTTTGGCACTGCTGCCTACCCAGCCCCAATTATAGAACATAAGTATGCACGCGAACGTGTTTTAGACCGTTTCAAAACAGCACTACAAGCATGAGTAAAGCACTACAAATTGGAGACAACTGCCCCGCATTTAGTCTTCCTGATCATCAAGGAAACATTATTGATATCCAACAATTTATCGGAAAAAAAATATTGGTTCTATTTTTTTACCCCAAAGACGACACGCCAGGTTGTACCAAAGAAGCCTGCGCATTCAGAGATGCCTATGCCGATTTTGTAGAACTCGGTTGCGAAGTATTTGGCATTTCTTCTGACGGGAGTAAGTCTCATCAAGCCTTTGGTCTAAAACATGGTCTTCCCTATCCTTTGCTCGCCGATACACAAAAAAAGGTACGCCAATTATTTGGCGTACCTGGAAATTTGTTTGGCCTCATTCCGGGAAGAGTCACGTATGTCGTGGGGCTCAACGGAAAAATTGCCGGTATTTTTAATTCGCAAACCAACCCGCTTGGGCATATTGAAGAAGCCCTAAGGGTGGCCAAAGGCTTACTTACTGCTTGATGAACTGAAGTTCGGCACCAAGCTTGATGTCGTCTGCAACAACAATATGTCCGGCTTCTGTAACAGCACTCCAAGTTAAACCAAACTCGCTGCGCTTAATGCTACCAGAAAGTGTCATTCCCGCTTTGGTCTGACCATAAGGATCCACAGCAATACCTGCAAACTCTGCTTTAAATACGACCGGCTTAACCGTTCCTTTGATTTCGAGGTTACCTGCAATTTCCAAGGCGTCGTCGCTTACTTTTTTGACGTCAGTAGAGGTAAATTTTAGGGCTGGGTGATTTTCAGCATCAAAAAAATCGGCAGATTTCAAGTGGCCGTCACGGTCTGCAACGCCTGTATTGATGCTGTCGATAGCTGCTGAGAAATCAAACTTTGCCGCCGAAAAATCGTCGCCATTTGTTTGTACAGAGGCATCAAAAGAACCAAAAGAGCCGCTCACGTTTGAAATCATCATATGACGCACTTTGAAACCTACTTCACTGTGCATGCTGTCTACTTTCCAATTTGTTTCCATAATTTTTGTTTTTTATTTTTTGTTCAAAATTACAGACACGTCAAGGTTATTTTTGTTGACCTGCATCAAGACTTTTAATTGCGCATAAAAATCTTAAATTTGAAAGATGAAAGCCTTGTTATCTGTTCTATTTATGGTGGTGCTATCCAATGGATTCGCACAAATCTTGAATAAAGACATCAAAAACAACTACCCAACACGTTTTTATTTTGAAAGTCAACGGATGAACATGTATCGCAGCTTGGTATCCAATGACGCCTTCTTACCTACACCGCTCGGTGAACGCGCCTCTGAAATGGCACTACCTGTTTGGTCCCAGCAGCTGGGTATGGGCTTAGGCCTGAGTCGACATTTTTATTTAGATGCTGGTGTCTCTTGGCTGCAAAATGGCGAATCTTACGCTTTTGAAGCAACAGAATCTGACTCCAGCTTTGCTTATCAGACCAAATACCGCTATCTCGCGCTTCCTTTGCAGCTCAAAGCTACCTTCGGCAAAAAGTTGCAGTTCTATACCGGAGCTGGCTTGGTACCTGCACTATACCAGGGTTACCGCCAAGATCTTCAATGGACCAACGCTTTGGGAGCCAAATACGACGACCAAATCAAAATCAATAATGCTATGAATAGCTTCACAATTGCATGGATAGCCAGTGCCGGTCTAGACTTCCAGCTCGACGATAAGTTCAATTTGCGTCTTGGTCTTATTTACCGTTCACAGCTCAACAATTCTTACAGCCCCTATGAGGCATACGTTCATAAAAGTGTTGGTTGGGGCTTTAACTTTGGCATCAGCAAAAAACTATAGTATGCAGTTACAAGAAATCTGTCGCTTTTTAGAAGCAAAGTTCCCCCTTCAATTACAAGAAAGTTACGACAACGCTGGCCTCATATACGGCCATTCAGAAAAAGAAATTTCAGGCGTATTGGTTTCACTTGATGTAACAGAAGCCATTGTAGATGAAGCCATCGAGAATAATTGCAACCTCATCATTTCACATCATCCGATTTTGTTTCGCGGTCTCAAGAAACTCAATCGAAAAAATTATATAGAGCGCATCCTTGAAAAATGCATACAGCAGCAAATCGCGTTATATGCGATTCACACCAACCTCGACAATCATTACCAAGGTGTTAATGCAAAAATTGCTGCAAAATTAGGTTTACAAAATATCCGTATCCTGAAACCAGTACAAGGATTATTGCACAAGCTCGAAGTCTATGTCCCGCAGCAGCAATATTTAGATGTAGACAAAGCCATTCTTGGCGCTGGTGCAGGTCAGATAGGAAATTACAAAGATTGCCATTTTCGTTCTACAGGTACCGGAACATTTACGCCCATTGAAAATGCCAGGCCGCATACAGGCCAAATTGGCATACGAGAAGAGGTACAAGAGCTTAAATTGGAATACATTGTGGAGGAGTACTTGCTTCATAAGGTCATCCATGCCATGCGCAAAGCACACCCTTACGAGGAAGTAGCTTTTCACGTCATCCAAACAACAAACCAGCACCAAAACCGAGGGTCAGGAATAATCGGTCAACTTCCTGAACCGATCGACGCCCATTTATTTTTGGAACAAGTCAAGCAAACTTTTGGTTGTGGTTGCATTAAGCATACACAGCTTGTCAAACAACAGGTTCAAGCCATTGCCCTTTGCGGCGGCGCGGGTAGCTTTTTGGTGCCCGACGCTATTGCTGCCAAAGCAGATCTATATCTATCGGCCGACATCAAATACCATGAATTTTTTGATGCCGACAAGCACCTGATTATTGCCGATATCGGACATTACGAAAGCGAGCAGTTTACAAGTGAACTTTTAGCTGAACAACTTACAGAAAATTTTCCTAACTTTGCGGTCCGTTTAACTAAGTTGAATACGAATCCCGTTAACTATCTATAGCCCATGGCAACAGCAACGAAAAAAGAAGGTACCATCGCAGAAAAATTGGATGCGCTTTTTGAACTCCAGAAAATCGACTCCGAAATCGATCGCATTCGCACCATCCGTGGTGAACTTCCTTTAGAAGTGCAAAGTCTAGAGGATGAAATCATCGGACTCAATACCCGCGTTTCCAAAATCAACGATGAAATCAAAGAAATTGAGACCGAAATTGCAGACCGCAAAATTGCTGTAAAAGAAGCTGAAGCAGCTATTGCCAAGTACAAAGAGCAGCAAAACAACGTACGCAACAACCGCGAGTTTGAATCACTTTCCAAAGAAATTGAATTCCAAGAACTTGAAATCAAACTCCACGACAAAAAATCAAAAGAGGCCAAATTGAAAATTGACCTCAAAAAAGAAACGCTTACCGAAGCAGTTGAGCGCGTTGAAATGAAACAGTCTGACCTCGACAACAAAAAAGCCGAGCTCGAAGCTATTGTCAGCGAGACCCAAAAAGACGAAGAAAAACTCATCAAAGCTTCTGATGCCGCAAAAAAGAACATCGAATCTCGCTTGGTTTTCGCTTACGAGCGCTTGCGCACCAATGCGAAGAACGGTTTAGCGGTTGTTCAAGTCATGAGAGGCTCTTGTGGCGGTTGTTTTAATAAAATTCCACCGCAACGCCAACTGGATATCGTCACTAAAAAGAAAATTATTGTTTGTGAGCACTGCGGTCGTGTATTGGTTCCGCAAGAAGCCTCAGAAGCCTAATAACAGAAAAGATCTAAAACAAAAAAAACGCTCCTATTGGAGCGTTTTTTTTGTTTAATTCAATTTGAATTGGATATCTAACTTGGCTAATTCTTTGAATAATTGGCTTGATGGCTGAACTTTAACACTTCTGGATGGCAAAGAAACCTCTACGCCATCTAAAGGATCATAGACTGTAAAATGCAACTGGCACGCCCCGGGGTTCGCCTCAAAGAGTTCGTGCAGTTGATCAATGACGAGTTGATCAAGTTGCTTGGCAGAAAAACGCAGTTTGAGCATTTTGGCGCGCTTGTCTCGGAGTTCTTGAAGGAGTTCGATATGATGCACGACAAATTCTGGATATTGTCGAAATCTAGGCACTTCAATGCGTCCTTTGATGGCCACAAAAGTACCGGGCTCCATAAAATGCTTGAACTTGAGATAAGACTCATTGAATAAATTCAGTTTGAAGGCATCTTGGTAATCTTCGATGACCAAAGAGCCAAACGCATCTCCGCGTTTGGTGATGCGGTGTTCTGCACCTGTAATAACAGCAGCTATGAGCAAATCTCGTCCGAGAAAAGCGCTTGGGTCATTGAGCATGGCAACTGTGCCGGTGCAAAAAGAGGTGATTTCAACTTTGTAGTCGTCGAGTGGATGCCCTGAAATAAAGATACCCACAACTTCTTTTTCTCGGTTGAGTTTGTAAATGGCAGGCCATTCGTCGGCTTTAGGGACGGATGGAGCCGGCATAGTTGTACCTGTTGCTTCACCGAACATACTGTGTTGAGCAGATTGTTGTTGCTCTTGAACGCTGGCTCCGTAACGAATGGCGGCCTCAAGAAAGGTTCTGCCATTGGCGTCTGCTGCAAAATATTGAGCTCTGTGTACTCCAGTGAATGAATCAAAGCCGCCAGCATAGGCTAGACTTTCGAACGCGCGCTTATTGCACAAACGCAAATTAATACGAGTGGTAAGCTCAAAAATCGAGCTAAAGGCACCGTTTTTTCTTTCTTCGAGAATGGCCTCAACCGGGCCGCTTCCCATTCCTTTAATGGCGCCCAGACCAAAGCGAATAGCCCCGGCGTTGTTGACAGAAAACGTAAAGCCAGATTCATTGATGTCCGGACCCAAAACCTCTATACCCATGCGACGGCATTCTTCCATAAAAAAAGAGACTTGCTTGATGTCAGACATGTTGTTACTCAGAACAGATGCCATGTATTCAGCAGGATAGTTCGCTTTTAGATAAGCCGTTTGATAAGCCACCCATGCATAGCAAGTTGAGTGCGATTTATTGAATGCATAAGAAGCGAAAGCCTCCCAGTCTTTCCAGATTTTTTCGAGGACGGTGGGCGCGTGCCCTTTTGTACTGGCGCGTTCAATAAAAGTTGGTTTCATTTTATCGAGTACCTTGCGGTCTTTCTTACCCATGGCCTTACGCAGGGTGTCGGCCTCGCCTTTGGTGAAATCGGCTAATTTCTGGGATAAGAGCATGACCTGCTCTTGGTAAACGGTAATGCCATATGTTTCTTTGAGGTAGTCTTCGCAATCTGCAAGATCATATACAATTTGTTCTTCGCCGTGCTTGCGCTTGCAATACGACGGAATGTATTCCATTGGACCCGGTCGGTACAATGCGTTCATGGCAATCAAATCGGCAAATTCTGTGGGCTTGAGCTCTTTAAGGTGTTTTTGCATCCCGGGAGATTCGTATTGGAAAATACCAACGGTTTCTCCACGCTGAAAAAGTGCATAGGTAGCTGGGTCGTCAATGGGAAAGGCATCCGGGTCTAAATCTATGCCGCGATTTTCTTTGACCAAACGCACCGCATCTTTGATGAGGGTTAGCGTTTTAAGCCCTAAAAAGTCCATTTTAAGCAAACCAGCAGATTCGGCCACCGCGTTATCGTATTGGGTACAGACCATTTCAGAATCTTTGGCAGTAGCCACTGGCACAAAATTGGTGAGGTCGTCGGGTGTAATAATAACACCACAGGCGTGAATACCGGTGTTGCGCACTGACCCTTCGATTTCCATGGCTTTTTGCAAGACCTGAGCTTGTAAATCGACACCGTTATAGATTCGGCGTAATTCTTTGGCGTTACCGATTGCCTCTTGATTGCGGAGTTTATCGACGAGCTCTGGCTCAGGAAGCGAAAATAACTTGCGCAGCGATAAATCTGGAATAAGTTTGGCAAGGCGGTCGGCTTCAGGAAGTGGTAGGTTCATGACACGCGCGGTATCGCGGATAGCAGATTTAGCAGCCATGGTACCGTAGGTGATAATTTGTGCTACTTGATTGGCACCGTATTTTTGAATGACGTAGTCAATGACCCTGCCTCTGCCCTCGTCGTCGAAATCGATATCGATATCCGGCATGGAGATGCGGTCAGGATTCAAAAAACGCTCAAAGAGTAGGTCGTATTTGATAGGGTCCACGTTGGTGATGCCAATGCAGTATGCAACAGCAGAACCTGCTGCTGATCCCCGACCGGGACCTACAGAAACGCCCATTTGACGCGCTGCGTTGCAAAAATCTTGAACAATCAGAAAGTAACCAGGATAGCCCGTTTTTTCGATTGTCGCTAATTCGAAATCGATGCGCTCAGTAATTTCGGCGGTAAGCTCGGGGTAGCGCTTTTTAGCCCCCTCATAAGTGAGGTGGCGTAGGTAGGCGTTTTCGCCGCGCTTGCCGCCGTCTATGGCGTCCTGGGCGTCAATGAATGCTGCTGGAATGTCAAATGCAGGAAGCAAGACCTCTCTGGCCAAACCATAGTGTTCGCATTTGGAAATAATTTCGGAAATAGAGGCAATTGCTTGAGGAAGGTCGGCAAATAAAGCCAACATTTCTTCAGAGCTACGCATGTAGTAGGTATCGTTTTCAAGGCCGTAGCGAAAGCCTCTGCCGCGGCCTTTCGGGGTTTCAACGAGCTCGTTGTCTTTGACACACAGTAAGACGTCATGGGCAATAGCATCGGCTTGCTCTACATAATAGGTGTTGTTGGTTGCAACGAGTTTGATTTGGTGCTGTTCCGAAAGAGCGACTAACATTGGATTGAGGCGTTCCTCTACTTCCAAGCCATGGCGACCAACCTCCAAATAAAAATCAGGGCCAAATTGCGCTTTCCACCACAGAAGTGCTTCTTCTGCTTGCTTTTGCCCTACATTGAGTAACAGACTAGGAATTTCACCGTAGAGGTTGCCGCTCAGAACAATCAGGTCTTCTTTGTATTGACTCAGAACTGCTTTGTCTATGCGCGGTACGTAATACATGCCTTGGGTATAGGCAATTGAGGCTAATTTGATGAGGTTTTGATAGCCATTTTTATTTTTAGCCAAACAAACGATTTGATATCCGTTGTCTTTGACGGTTTTATCTTGGTGATTTCGGCAAACATTGAACTCACAACCTATTATGGGTAAGATTTCTTGACCTTCATA
>JBJTNX010000088.1:0-5688 GCA_046074325.1 Sphingomonadales bacterium | reverse complement strand
GCCATCAGACAATCCAAACTCCCCGACCCGAAAGTGCTCGGCAATGCGGGTAGCTTTTTTAAAAACCCTGTCGTGCGCAAAGAGCGCTTTGCAGCGCTCCAAAAAGAATACCCAGATATCGCACATTTCGTGCTACCCGATTCTGACATTAAGTTAGCCGCCGGTTGGCTTATCGAGAAAGCGGGTTTAAAAGGATTTCGAATGGGCAATTGTGGCGTACACGACAAACAAGCCTTAGTGCTTGTGAATCACGGAGGCAGCACTGGCCAACAAATTCTTGACCTTTCCTCCATCATCATAGAAAAGATTCAAACGCAATTCGGCGTGCTCCTCGAACGCGAAGTCAACATTATTCCTCCACATGAAAGTATCCTATAATTGGCTCAAAACTTACCTCGACTTTAATTATACACCCGAGGAACTCAGCGCTATCCTGACCCAAACGGGTTTAGAAGTAGAAAGCTTGGAAACTTACCTTGAAATTCAAGGCGGCTTAGCAGGCGTGGTCATCGGCGAGGTACTGACTTGTGAACAGCATCCCGATGCGGATAAGTTAAAGGTCACAACCGTCAATATTGGAAAAGCAGACCCTTTACAAATCGTATGTGGCGCGCCAAACGTTGCTGCCGGTCAAAAAGTGCTAGTTGCCACAGTAGGCTGCACCCTGTATCCGCAACCAGATCAACCTTTTGAAATTAAAAAAGCTAAAATTCGTGGCGTCGCCTCAGAAGGGATGCTTTGCGCCGAAGACGAACTCGGACTTGGCAACAGCCATGACGGAATACTTGTTTTACCCGCTTCAACGGCCGTAGGTCAAAAAGCGGCAACGTATTTTGAGTTAACAGCCGATACGCAATTAGAAATTGGGCTAACTCCTAACCGAGCCGATGCCATGGGTCACATCGGCGTGGCCCGAGATATACTCGCTTACCATAACTTGCATGCGGACACCAAAATACAGCTCCAATTTCCAGAGATTCCAGCACTTAAAAATGAAAATCTAAATCCGCTTGAAATTCAAATTGATGATACCGAAGGGTGTAAAAAATACCATGGGCTCATCTTGAACAACGTCAAGGTCGGACCCTCGCCCAAATGGTTGCAAAACCGACTCAAAGCGGTTGGTCTCAAACCCATCAATAATGTAGTCGACATCAGCAATTTTGTCCAACGGGAATTAGGCACACCACTCCATATATTTGATGCCGATCAAATTGAGCAGCCAATAAAAATACGCTGCGCTCAAGCAAATGAATCTTTTATTGGACTTGACCAAACAACTTATAAACTGGCTGGCCATGAACTTGTCATTGCCGATTCCAAGGGGGCTCAATGTCTTGCGGGTGTTTTGGGCGGCAATAAAAGCGGTGTCAGTGAAAACACAACGCGCGTGCTCATTGAATCGGCTTTATTCGATGCAGTACGCATCCGAAAAGCAGCTCGCCAACATGGCCTCAATACCGATGCTTCTTTTCGATTTGAACGCGGTGTTGACCCCGCATTGACCAACTATGCATTGTTGCGTTGTGCAAACCTTTTGCAAGAACTAACTGGTGCACAAATCGGCAGCGCTACGTTTAAATATGAAGGCCAACTCCCAAAAGCCATAAAACTCGACCTCAGTCTCAATGCCATCAACCAATTGATCGGTAATGACATTTCGAAGCCAGCCATTCAACAAATTCTCGATGACCTCGATTTTCAGACGCTTTCTTTTCAAAATGATACATGGGAGCTCGTCGTTCCGAGCTACAGAGTAGATGTCACAAGACCAGTAGATGTCATTGAAGAAATCATTCGCATTTATGGTTTAAATAACATTGCAATACCTGAAAAATGGAATTTCAGTTTGGCAAAAGTTCATGCGATTGATACCGAAATTCAAAAAAGCAATGCTGCTGAATTTTTTGTCGGGAGAGGCTATTTTGAAGCACTCAACAACTCGTTAACCAAGAAACAATATGCGCAATTTCTCGATGAGTCTTACGGACAAGCCATTTCTATACTCAATCCATTAAGTCAAGATTTGGCAAACCTGCGGCAAACCCTACTTTTTGGTTTACTAGAAAATTTACAACACAATCAAAATAGGCAAATTGCCAACATTCAATTATTTGAATTTGGGCAATCTTATCAGCTACACGCACAAACGCGCATTGAAAAACAAGAACTTGCAATGGTTCTATTTGGCAAGCAACAAACTGAAAATTGGAACAGCCAAGGGCTTTCACACACTTACTTTAGTCTGAAAAAAGAAGTTTACGCCCTCCTCGAAAGATTTGGAATTGCCGCACTTTGCAATGAAAACCAAAATAAAAGTTCAATCTACCATCAAGGCACAGACATCTGCATTGAAAATGAACTGGTGGCAAGCTATGGTCAAATCGTTGGTCAAATTCAAAATGCATTTGACCTCAAGCAGGAAGTTTTCTTCGCACAATTCAATTGGACCCTTCTTAATCAGATTGCTGCACAACAACAAATCAAGTTCAAAGAGGTACCTAAAAGCTTCGCTGTTCGACGCGATTTATCTTTATTAGTAGATCAGTCATTAAATTACTCAGATTTGGTCGCCAGTGCGCGCAAAGCCGAGACCAAATTGCTTCAGGATATCCAGTTATTTGATGTGTACGAAGGAAAAAACCTACCAGAAAACAAAAAATCGTATGCGTTGGCTTTTTACCTTCAAGACAAACAACAGACGCTCGGTGAACAGCAAATTGAAAAAGCCATGCAGCGCATACTAAATGCGCTTCAAAAAGACTGCCAGGTAGAATTAAGAAAGTAGGTAGCGATCTAAATTGGGATTGTCGGCCAATTCTTCTGCGCCAATGACCAACAGATTTTTGGCTTTGGTGCTATCCAACCATAAATCAAAATTGGTAATGCCCACCCTTAGCGTGCCATTAATATCAATTTTATGTACAGGTTTTTGCTGCTTGTCGTAGCGTGCCTTTATTTCGAGAATCTCAGGGCTTAATTCTTGGTTCTGATTGAAAATCAGGAGGCTATCGGTTTGCTCAAAGAAGTCTTCTGCTTTTTCGTTGACCAAAAGCACTTCTGAGGCCACAGCAGCCGCCCAAGACTGAACTTTTGAAGAAAATTTATTAGACGCCAACAACGCAATAGATGCAACTTTCATTTTTGATATAAAATTGTGCGCAAATATAGCACGAATAACGCCTCGGTTATTTATCGTAACCTAATATTTTTAGGTAATCTTGCGCAGTTTGCTCATTGCTAAACACTTCGGTCTGAATTTTTCCGTTTTCGTCTCGGGTAATTAGAATATGTTTAGGCTCGGGAATGAGGCAATGCTTGAGTCCACCATAGCCACCAATTGTTTCTTGATACGCTCCCGTATTAAAGAAACCGATGTATTGCGTGTTGTTTTTATCAAATTTGGGCAGATAAATGGCATTTGAATGCTGTTCAGAATTGTAGTAATCATCTGAATCGCAGGTAAGACCACCTAACAACACCCGTTCGTAATCGTCGTTCCAGCGATTAATCGGCAACATAATAAAGCGCTGGTTAATTGCCCATGTATCGGGCAAGTTGGTCATGAACGAAGAATCGATCATGTTCCATTTTTCACGGTCATTTTGTTGTTTTTGATGCAATACACTAAAAATAGCACCACCGCTCTCGCCTACTGTAAAAGAACCAAATTCAGTAAAAATATTGGGCTCAGGAATATCGTTATCTTGGCAAACCCTTTTTACTTGGGTGAGGATTTCACGAACCATATAGGCGTAGTCGAAGTCAAATGCCAACGATTTTTTAATGGGAAAGCCACCACCTATATTTAAAGAATCTAATTCTGGGCACAACTTCTTGAGGTCTGAATAGACGCGCAAACATTTGGTGAGTTCGTTCCAGTAATAGGCGGTATCGTTGATGCCCGTATTGATGAAAAAATGCAGCATTTTAACGCGCACTCTCGGATTCTCTTTGAGAATAGCTTTGTAAAAAGGCACAATTTCACGGTAACGGATACCGAGTCTGGAGGTGTAAAATTCAAACTTGGGTTCTTCTTCGGAGGCAATCCGGATGCCAATATTGAGTTCGTTTGAAGTGAGTTCGATGAGCTGCTTTAGTTCGTCGATGTTGTCTACAACCGGAACAATACGCAATTCATCTTGCTCGATGAGTTTGGCAATTTTCTGTAAATAAGGTGCTGGTTTGTAGCCATTGCAAATGACGTAGCTTTTTGGCTTGAGTTTACCAGCGGCTTGAAGGCTATTGACAATGTCAATATCAAAAGCAGACGAGGTCTCGATATGGACATCGTTTTTAAGGACTTCGTCGAGGACAAATGCGAAATGAGAACTCTTGGTGCAGTATGAATAGTAGTAATTGCCTTGATAACCAAGGTTCATGATGGCTTCGCGAAACCAGCCTTTGGCACGTTGGATATTATTTGAAATTTGTGGCAAGTAATGAAACTTGAGTGGCGTGCCGTGTTCGTGGACCAAACGCATGAGGTCAATACCATGAAAAAAGAGGCGGTCTTCTCGGAGAAAGAATTCGTTTTGAGGGAAATCAAAAGTTTGTTCGATCAGGTCAATGTATTTGGTTCTCATGCTGGCTTATTAATCAAAAAGCGTTTATACGCAAATTCGCAGTAGAAGTTTCGCTTATTCGCTGCAATTTTGTGCAAAAATACTGCATTTTCACTGGAAAGGATGCAACATAAAATAGTACTTTTGGACACAGCTTTTTTCCATGTCCTATTTAGACGAACTAAACGAAAGTCAGCGGGTTGCCGTTGAACACATTTATGGCCCCATCATGGTCATTGCCGGCGCAGGGTCGGGCAAAACGCGCGTACTCACCTACCGCATTGCCTTCATGATGGAACAAGGCATAGATCCCTTTCATATTTTGGCACTCACCTTTACCAACAAGGCAGCTAAAGAAATGACCGAGCGTATCGGCCATATCGTAGGCGCTGCAGAAGCCAAAAACATCTCGATGGGTACCTTTCACTCGGTATTCTCCAAAATTTTACGCTTTAATGCCGAACGCATTGGTTTTCCAAATAACTTTACTATTTACGACACCCAGGACTCTAAAAGCCTCATTAAGGACATCATTAAAGAGTTGAATTTGGACGACAAAACCTACAAACCAAGTATGGTTTTTGGTCGCATTTCGGCTGCTAAAAACAACCTCATTTCCCCAGAAGCCTATATTGCCAACACTGAAATACAATTAGAAGACAAGCAATCTCGCAGACCTGAGCTTGGTCGTATTTTTCAAACCTACGCCAATCGCTGTCTGAAGGCGGGCGCCATGGATTTCGACGACCTCTTATATTTCACCAATGTGCTCCTTCGCGACTTCCCAGATGTCTTGCACTATTACCAACAAAAATTCCAGTATATTCTCGTCGATGAGTACCAAGACACCAACTATGCGCAGTACCTCATCGTTAAGAAATTAGCCGCGGCTTACCAAAATATTTGTGTGGTTGGAGACGACGCCCAAAGTATCTATTCTTTTCGCGGTGCAAACATCGAAAACATCCTCAATTTCAGAAAAGATTACCCAGACTTTGCTTTGTACAAGCTCGAACAAAATTACCGTAGTACCAAGAATATTGTCGAGGCGGCTAATAGTATCATCAAAAAAAATAAAGAACAAATATTAAAAACCGTCTGGACCGACAACAACGAGGGTTCC
>JBJTNX010000087.1:0-7741 GCA_046074325.1 Sphingomonadales bacterium | reverse complement strand
CCATTTGCCAAAACGGCCGCTGCCTGTAGCCTCGGGTTTCCAATTGATTTCTTTGTTGAGTGCAACCAACTGTTCTTTTTGATCAGTAACCCGAATAAACCAAGAATCGAGGGGATAATACAAAACTGGCTTGTCGGTTCGCCAACAATGCGGATAAGCGTGTTCGTATTTTTCTACTTTAAATGCTTTGCCTTCTTCTTTGAGTTGGATGGCAATTTGGACGTCAACAGAGCGCTCTGGCGCTTGACCTTCGTCGTAGTATTCATTTTTGACATACATGCCGGCATAAGGCCCTACTTCTGGTCTGAAACGACCTTGAAGGTCAACGAGTGGGACAAGATTGCCACGGTCGTCCGTGACGAGCAGCCCGGGCACCCCAGCTTCGGCAGCCACTCGGGCGTCATCGGCACCAAATGTTGGTGCGGTATGTACAATTCCAGTGCCGTCATCGGTGGTCACGAAATCACCGCCAATGACCCTAAAAGCGGCCTGTGCATTTTCTGCAGGCTGCGCAAATGGAAGCAGTTGTTTGTAGCGTAAGTCAATTAAGTCTTTGCCTAAGCAAGTTCCCAAAACAAGGTAGGGAATTTGCTTGGCCCCCGCTTCGTAGTTTTTTAATTCGGTGCTGTCTTCAACGGCTGTAAATCCTTTGGAAAACTGATAAGACACCAAGTTTTTGGCAAGTACAACTTGAATGGGCTCAAAAGTGTATTGGTTGTAAGTGGCAACCAGCGCATATTCAATTTGCGGCCCAACGGTAAGGGCTGTGTTGGATGGAAGGGTCCAGGGGGTGGTGGTCCAGGCAAGTAAATGTGTTTTGGCACTAAATGCAGCTTCGAAAGGCAATTGTTGGCCTGCTAGTAACTCAAACATGGCCACTACAGTGGTGTCTTTGACATCTTTGTAACAGCCTGGCTGATTGAGCTCATGCGAAGACAAACCTGTTCCGGCTTTTGGTGAATAAGGCTGAATGGTGTAGCCCTTGTAAAGCAAGCCTTTGTTGTAAAGCTGTGCCAAAAGCCACCAGACCGTTTCCATGTATTTGGGCGAATAGGTAATATATGGATCTTGCATATCGACCCAATAACCCATTTTTTCGGTGAGCTGGTTCCAGATATCGGTGTAGCGCATAACCGCTTCTTTACAAGCTTCGTTGTATGCGTCAACCGAAATTTTATGGCCAATATCTTCTTTGGTGATGCCCAATTCTTTTTCTACACCGAGCTCAACAGGCAAGCCGTGGGTGTCCCAACCTGCTTTGCGATAGACTTGTTTGCCTTTCAGTGTTTGGTAACGACAGAAGATATCTTTGATGGCGCGCCCCATGACGTGATGTATGCCAGGCAAACCATTGGCTGATGGGGGGCCTTCATAAAAAACAAACGAAGGCGCTCCGTTTCGCTGGTCAACAGATTGCTTGAAAATGGATTCTTTTTGCCATTTTTCAAGAACTGTGGCTGCGATGTTGGGGAGGTTTAATCCTTTGTATTCAGGATATTTTGCTTTCATGAACGTTTGCTTTGTAAAGACGCGAATTTACGACAAATCGGGCTATTTTTGCAAGATATGGACCTCAAAACAAGGCTACACAATCATTTATTTACACTTCTCGAAAGTCGAAAATCGACACTTCAAGCTCAAAGAAACCAATTGAGCGTTGAAAGTTCGGAAAGTGGCAAAGGATCTGCAGGTGACAAACATGAGGTAGGAATTGCTATGGCACAACTCGAAGTGGAGAAATTAGACAAGCAGATTGTGCTGCTTCAACAACAATTAGCTGTGCTTCATAAATTAGATCCCAAACACGAAAATACACAAGTGCTACATGGCGCCTTATTCAAAATAGATGAAAATTGGTATTACTGTAGTATCGCGTTTGGCCAAATTAAACTAGACGAAACAAATTATTTTTGTTTGAGTCCGGAAGCTCCCTTATTTATGGCCTTAAAAGGAAAGAAAGTAAATGAGCAAGCCACTTTTAACCAAAAGGTTTGGCAAATTCAACAAATTCTCTGATGAAAAAAGCACAAAAAATTGCCGTAATCGGAGGAGGAGCTGCTGGCTTTTTTGCAGCGATTGCCGCCAAACAACATTGGCCAAAGGCCAATGTGTGCATCCTCGAAAAAAGTAATAAAGTACTTTCAAAAGTCAAGATTTCGGGAGGCGGGCGTTGTAATGTCACGCATAACTGTCCAGACATTTCGGAACTGGCCAAAGCGTATCCAAGAGGCGGCTCACAATTGCGCAAAGCTTTTCATCAGTTTGCCGCCAATGATACCATATCATGGTTTGAATCAAGAGGTGTTGCACTTAAAACATACCCAGACGGCTGTATTTTTCCGGTTGCCAATGATTCACAAGTGATCATTGATTGTTTTTTAAAAAACTGCCAGCAACTTGGCGTTGAAATTAAAATGCAACAAAACATTACCCAAATTCAGCCCACAGCCAACGAGGTGGTTTTAACCATAAACGAACAATTGACGCATTTTGATCATGTCATTATTTGTACTGGCGGGCAACCCAAAAAAAGTGGCTTGCACTGGCTTGAAGTGCTCGGGTTGGCAGTTATAGACCCATTGCCCTCGCTATTTACTTTTAACATGCCCAAAAACCCAATCTGTGAACTTATGGGAACCGTCGTACAAGAGGCAAGTGTCAAAATTGAAGGCAGTAAATTAAGTGGACGAGGCCCCTTACTCATTACACACTGGGGCATGAGCGGGCCAGCCATATTATTGCTTTCAGCTTGGGGAGCGCGTTTACTCGCTGATAAAAATTACGATTTTGCCATTTTAGTCAATTGGCTAGATCAAAAGAAAGAAGACGACTTACGACAAGAATTGCTATACACCATGAGCGCCCATGGCGCAAAGAAATTGAGTAATTGGAACCCTACCCCGCTCACCAATCGTTTGTGGAATCATTTGCTTTTGCGCTCAGAAATTTCAGCTGACCAACGTTGGGCCGAGCTCGGTAAAAAAACCATCAATAAATTAGTCAATACTTTGCTCAATGACCGCTATGTAGTCCAGGGCAAAACAACCTTTAAAGAGGAGTTCGTTACGGCTGGTGGTATTTGCTTGTCAGAAATTGACTTTCAAACCATGAAAAGCAAAAAATTTCCAACGCTGTCTTTTGCCGGAGAGTTATTAGATATAGATGGCATAACTGGCGGTTACAACTTTCAAGCCGCCTGGACCACCGGATTCATTGCTGGGAAGCATGCGCTAAGCCAATATCTAAAGTCTAATTAATTGATTCTGATACGCATAGAATAGATGCTAATTTGCTCATTTTTAATTCTCACTTTCGGGTTTAAAACCACACCTTTCAACTTAGATTTCGTTATATTTAAGATTAATCAAAAACTAATCACATGAAAACAAGTCTATTTATTTTATTGGCGCTTATTGCAACCATTACCTTTTCTTGTTCAAAAGACGCAAAAATTAACCGTAGAATCGACGGAGAATGGAATGTTGTCTCTATAGATGGCGTTAATCCTGAAGCAAATGAAAGTATCACACTAAAATTTGTCAAAGATGATAAATTAACAGGTGATGGCACACTAACTGAAATCAGTAGCTTTGGAAATTACACTACACCATTTACCTATAAAGTGGGTAGCGAAAAAATTATATGTATACTGGATGGCTCATCCGAAGTATTATCTGTTTTTACTTATGAAAAAGATAAACTTGAACTTATTGATTCCGATAATCGTTTATGGATACTAGACCCTAAGTAACAACCATTTTGTTTAAGAATAACCGAGAAAAAACCGTGGGGAATTCCTCTCGGTTTTTTTGTGTCATAAAAAGATGTGCTGACTTCTTAAAACTCCGCATTGAGCGGCGTACGTGGGAAAGGTATGACATCTCGGATGTTTGACATCCCGGTAACGAACATCACCATGCGTTCGAATCCGAGGCCGAAACCGGCATGAGGCACAGTTCCAAATTTTCGGGTGTCAAAATACCACCAAAGTTCTTCGGCTGGAATACCGAACTCTTCGCATTTTTGAAGCAAAACATCGTGGCGTTCTTCGCGCTGCGAACCACCTACAATTTCTCCGATTCCAGGGAATAGTACATCCATGGCGGCAACAGTTTTTCCGTCTTCATTGAGGCGCATGTAAAACGCTTTGATTTTGGCAGGGTAATCGGTAAGAATTACCGGGCAATTGAACTCTTTTTCGACGAGATAGCGTTCGTGTTCACTTTGTAAATCAATTCCCCATTCAACTGGATACTTGAATTTCTTTTTCTTGTAATGATTGGAATTCAATAATAAATCAATAGCCTCAGTGTAAGTAAGCCTTTTGAACGGATTTTCTATGACGAAACGAAGGCGCTCGATAAGACCCATTTCATGGCGCTCATTGGCAGGTTTTTGCGCTTGCTCTTGTGCATCGCGCTCATGTAAGAACTGAACATCTTCTGCACAATTTTCAAGAACATAAGCACAAATATATTTGAGGAAATCCTCGGTGAGGTCCATGTTGTCTTGGAGGTCATTGAAAGCCACCTCTGGCTCGATCATCCAAAACTCTGCTAAATGCCGCGAGGTGTTGGAGTTTTCTGCCCTAAAAGTTGGACCAAAAGTATAGACCTGCCCCAATGCAGTTGCGGCTAGCTCTGCTTCTAGTTGACCAGAAACGGTCAGGTTAACGGGCTTGCCAAAGAAATCTTGCTTGAAATCGATCTGACCGTCTTCGGTAAGGGGTAGATTTTTAGGATCAAGTGTGCTTACTCGGAACATTTCACCAGCACCTTCGGCATCTGATCCGGTAATAATAGGCGTATGTAAGTAATAAAAGCCGCGCTCATTAAAGAATTGATGAATTGCATAAGCCACCGCGTGGCGAATTCTAAAAACTGCACCGAACGTATTGGTTCTGAATCTTAGGTGCGCTTGCTCGCGTAAAAACTCCAAGCTATGGCGCTTGGGTTGCATTACTGTTTTTTGAACGTCGTCTGGATGGGCATCACCTAAAATGTCAATGTGATTTACCTGTAACTCCACTGCTTGGCCGGCTCCTTGAGAAGCGACTAATTGGCCCGTTAAAGACACAGCGGCTGCTGTTGTAATGCGCTTTAGTAAGGCTTCATCCCATTTTTCAAAATCGATGACTGCCTGCAAGTTGGCCATGCAAGAACCGTCGTTGAGCTGAACAAACCGATTGGAACGAAAGGCCCTCACCCAACCTTTGATCGTGATTTCTTGACCAAGCAACGCCTCAGGGTTGCTCAAAATTTGCGCAATACGAATTCTTTTCATGTTGCAAAGTTAATGAATGTTTAAATTCTTTAACTCGTCTTCACTGACAGTTGGAGGAAAGATCTTGGCCTGTAATTTCGATTTCACGAGCTCTGCCACCTTTTGGGCATCTTCTTGGGTCTGAAAACCCGCCATGCCGGGCCTGCCGGGCACAGTAGGTTGATCGAGCATTAATTTGCCGTTTTGACGAATTTGATAACCCCAACCATTGGCATTTTGCAAGGTGTTGATTGAATAGCCAGTGCTATTATTCGCGCTTTTTTTAACACTTTGTCTTTTTAAATCTTCGCTACTTTGTTTTTTCACCACAACTTGAGGCGCCTCTTGACAGGCCCCTAAAAGAACGAAAAGCAGCAGGGTCTTAACAATTATTTGCATTTCACAAAGGTAGCTTGATACGCTGTTTGTCCGGCTTCATAGGTCAAGAAATAAGTGCCGGCAGGAAAGGTGCTGACATCGATTGTGACCTGAGCATCTTTTTGAACGAACAACGGCTTTTGCATTTGAACACCTAAAGCCGAGTTAATACGAATGGTAGCAGATTCGGCCAATCCGTCTATTTGTATAAAATCTACAGTTGGATTAGGGTGAACAAGCATTTTGAAAGGTTCGGTGGCTTCTAGAGAAGTTGTTCCGCTGTATGCCCAGAGATCGTCATAAAATACACCATTGTTGTATCCTGTGCCAATGTAGCCCCAACCATCTAAATAAAAGGCAACAGCATTTTTTCGGCCCGGGCCCGGCAAGTTCGCGCGTTGGGTCCAGCTATTGAGGTAATAGTTATATTCCCACAAATCTTTGTAAAAAGTATGATTGGCATCTTCTCCTGTCCCTAAATAGCAAACAGGGAAGGCGGCCCAGCCACAAGCCCCAGAACGCGGGGCGCCGGGAAAATTGGCCTTTTGAATCCATTGATCGGTTTGCGGTTGATACATCCAAAAATCTTGACGTAAAACGCCGTCGTCTCCGGTGCCGACAAAACCATACGCATCCATTGAAAAGGCTACTGCACAGCGACGAGCCGTACCGGCAAAATCACTGATTTGTTCCCAGCTATTTGTGCTTGGGTCGTAAGCAAAAAAGTCTTTTTTTAGGCCTGAGGCGCTACTGCCTGTGCCCACATAGGCGATGTTATCGACAACAAAGCTAACTGCTTCTCGGCGAGGCGCACCTGAAAAATTTGCTTTTTGGGTCCAGGCTTCTGTGCTGCGATTGTATTCCCATAAATCATTCATATAAGCAATCGTTTGGGTCTGACCAAGGCAAATATAACCTTTCGTCTCGCCTGCATTTTCCAATGCAAAAGCGGTGGCGCCAATACGACCGAGGCCTTCGCCTCCGACGCCTCCAAGAGAAAGTTCATCATCCCAATCATTTTGGTCGGCACGATACGAATACATTTTGCGCTTGTATTCAAAGTCATCAGTACCCGCAACAACATAGGCACGATTACCCACAACAAAAGAGCTTGCCGCAGATTTTGGCGCACCATTGACGGTGTCTTTCTGTAGCCAATAATCTTGAGAAAAAACTGTAGTGAGCACGCAGCAACACAAAGTGAATATGACCTGCTTACTGCTCATAGCTTTGTGATTTTTTTAGTAAAACGCTGACCGTCATTTCCGCTTAGATTTAAAATATAGGTCCCAGGAGGTAAGGCCATTAAACTCATCTCTAGCGACTTAACATCTTCAATATTTTGTCTTTGCATTAAGATGCCCATTGCATTATAAATCGATAATTCATTGATTTGCTTTGACAAACCATCGATATGAAGAGTAGACTCCACAGGATTCGGGTAGATTTGGACTTGAGCTTCGAACTCTTCTAGGGCAGCATAATTAGAAGGTTCGTAAACGTACCAACTGGCCTTCTTGCCCGACACACCTTTGCCGGTACCCACATAGGCTTTGTTATCGATTACAAAAGAAATGGCGCCTTTGCGCTCACTGCCACCATATGCAGACCTCAACGTCCAGGTATCTGTCTTTGGATAATATTCTACCAAATCTGCTAACAAACCGCCATTGGTTCCAAGGCAAATAAAACCGCGCTCTTCCAATGTAAAAGTGCTTGCTGAGGCGCGTTCATAGGCAGGAAAAGGCGCAATAGGCTGCCAGCTATTGGCGCCAGGATCGTAACAATAAACATCCTTTTTGTAAATGTTTTGATCGGTGCCCATTCCTACATAAGCTTTAGCTCCAATGACAAACGATAGCATCTGATAACGCACCCCGCCCGGAAAATTTGCACGTTGAATCCATTGGTTATTTCCTGGTTTGTATTCCCAAAACTGACTGCTGTAAATGCTTGCCGCTGTTTTTCCGCCACACAAATACCCTTTTCCGGCGACAGCAAAACCCGTTGCAAAATAAATGCCTTGCCCCCCTGCTCCTGGAAAATCAGCAATAGCATTTACAGCAGTCAGTTTTGGGAATACAAACCAGGAAATAACCAA
>JBJTNX010000086.1:0-3161 GCA_046074325.1 Sphingomonadales bacterium | reverse complement strand
TGGAATTACTCAAGCAAACAATTAGGCCAGAATTTTTGAATAGAATCGATGAAAGCATTTTATTCTTGCCACTCACCAAAAAAGAAGTTGCTGAGATCGTATCACTACAATTAAAACAACTTCAAACTAAATTGCTTGAATCGGATATCCATTTAGTGGTGACGCCTGACGCTTTTGATTACATTCTGGAGCTGGGCTATGATCCGTTCTTTGGAGCCAGGCCAGTGAAACGCGTTATTCAAAAGCAGGTGCTCAATGAATTATCGAAGGCCATTTTAGCGCAAAAAGTGGATAAGAGCCATAACGTGGTGATGGATATGTTTGATGGGAGAATTGTCTTTAGAAAGCCAATTCATGCGCATGAAGAGCTCGAGGTAAGCGAATAATTAGATTTTAAACTTTTTGAAAAAAGCATCCCAATTCCAGACAAAGTTTGCCATGACTTCGTCCATGCGCTTTAAAAATAGGGGGTTGGGTGCTTGCATGCGTTTGAAGTAGTCGTCTTGGAATTCGTATAGACCGTATTTGTGAAAGACCGCTTTAGACATGCCGTAGATCCAGTTTTTAGACGGATGGTTGACCTTCATGATAAAGCTTTGGTATTCGCGGATCATATTTTGGAAGTCACCAACGCTCATTTCATAGATGCGGGCTAATTTTTCAAAAATGAGTTGTTCTACTCTTGCGGCTTGTTCTGCCTCAAAAGTGCTTTCCAAAAAAGATAAATTGCCGACAATAACAATGAGTCCAAATTGACCAGAATCAGAAGGCGAGATATTCGGATTGCTCACAAAAGCGCTGTCTTCGTTGATCATCGCGGCAACTTCGGCAAAACCGTTGTCTACACTATCAAAAATGCCATTGATAAAAACGTTGGCAACTTGATTGTCGGATAATTTTTTCTTTGTGAACGAGCTGAACATTGCGAATTACTTATTGCTTCATTACAAATTTAACATTCGCTTTATCCGCTTTAACTTCACATAAAAGTGCTTTATCAACGGAGTTTTCAACAAAATAAACCTATAATTAACCTTAAATTTGCAGCAAAAAAACAATGAAAGCAATAATATCTACAAACAAAGGGGACATGCACGTCGAATTTTTCGAAAAAGATGCACCCAACACCGTCGCTAATTTTGTCAAATTAGCCAAAGATGGTTATTACAACGGCTTAAAGTGGCACCGCGTTATTCCAAATTTTGTCATTCAAGGCGGTTGTCCAAACACGCGCGAAGGCGCAACTGGCATGCCTGGTACAGGTGGTCCAGGTTACCAAATCGATTGTGAATTAAACGGAGACAATCAATTTCATGACCGCGGTGTTTTATCGATGGCGCATGCTGGCCGCAACACAGGCGGGTCGCAATTTTTTGTTTGCCATTCAAGAACGCAAACGGCACACCTCGACCGAAATCATACTGTTTTTGGTAAAGTTTACGAAGGTTTAGATGTCCTCGATGCGATTCGACAAGGAGATAGCATAGATCGCATAGAAATCAGCGAGGAGGCTTAGGCCGCTTTTCAGGTCAATTCATTTAAAAAGAGCAGCTCCATTAATGGTGCTGCTCTTTTGCAAATGCAATAATGAGTTCTGCGAGTTCTTCTCCGATTCGGTCTTGAGCTTCTAAGGTAGCCGCCCCAATATGCGGAGTGCATGCAATTTTTGGATGTGCTATGAGGGCTTGCAGCGGATTTGGTTCATTTTCATAAACATCTAGCGCAGCCGCAGCAACTGTTCCGTCTTCGAGTGCAGCAAGCAAGGCGTTTTCTTCAATGACGCCACCTCTTGCCGTATTGACCAAACGAACACCCTTTTTCATGAGCGCAAATTCTTTGGGTCCGATGACAGCTGCGCCATCTGGTTGCTTGGGTACATGGATTGAAATATAGTCAAGTTGTCCGATGACTTCGGCTAGGCTATCGACAACTTTAACAGGAATTTCGAGTGTCTGACCGGCAATTTTAAGTTGAATTGGCTGAATACGCGCTCTGCGTTCTATGGCAATGACTTTCATGCCAACGCCCAATGCATAGGCCGCCAAACTTTGTCCGATTCTACCGAAACCGATAATACCGAGTGTTTTGCCACGTAACTCGACGCCTTTCGCGTAGTTTTTCTTGAGTGTCGAAAAATCGCCTGTTTCTATATTTTTGAAGGAGTCGTTTAGAAATCGTGAAATCGAAAAAAGTTGGCCCATAACGAGCTCTGCAACAGATTGAGAAGAAGAAGCGGGTGTATTAATCACCGTTAAACCTTTTTCTCGGGCATAAGCCACATCGATGTTGTCCATTCCGACGCCGCCTCGGCCAATGAGTTTAAGACCTGGGCAAGCATCAATTACAACTTGGCGAACGGTGGTGGCACTGCGCACCAAAACAGCATCAAATCCTTCTTGATTAATTGTGTTGGCAAGCTCCTCTTGGGCTACTTTTGCCGTACTGACATGATGGCCCGCAGCCTCCAATAAAGATTTGCCTAAATCAGAAATACCGTCGTTTGCTAAAATTTTCATGTTATCCTTTTCTATTGAATTCTTTCATCACATCGACTAATACCTGAACGCTTTCTTGTGGAAGCGCGTTGTACATGGAAGCGCGGTAGCCGCCAACAGAACGGTGGCCAGGTAGGCCGACAATTCCGGCATCTTTCCACATGGCATCGAACGCAGCGCTTCTGCTCTCGTCTGTTAATAGAAATGTAATGTTCATTTGTGAACGGTCTTCGGTGGCTACAGCACCTTTAAAAGAAGGGTTGTTGTCAATTTCTTGGTAAAGCAATGCTGCTTTAGCTTCGTTTTTAATTTGCTGTGCTGCAACACCGCCATTTGCAAGTAAATGACGCAAATTGAGCATGGAAACATAGACGCTAAACACCGGTGGCGTGTTGAGCATCGATTCTTTATCAATTTGCTGTTTGAGGTCAAGGTAAGTAGGCATAAAAGTAGCACTGCTTTTACCTAATGCTTCGTCTTTGACGATATAAAGTGTGGCACCGGCCGGACCCAAGTTTTTTTGAGCGCCGGCGTAAATCAAATCAAAATCGGCAACGTTGATGGTCTTTGAGAAAATATCTGAAGACATATCGCAAACCAATGGATGACTTGTTTTTGGAAAATCTTTGAATTGCGTTCCGTAGATGGTATTGTTGCTAGTGAAAT
>JBJTNX010000085.1:0-11199 GCA_046074325.1 Sphingomonadales bacterium | reverse complement strand
CTATGTTTAGCAGGGTTTGCTGCGCATTCATTAAATCTGCAACCGTCCCTTCAATGACCGTATGTCCTCGGTTGATAATGACCATGCGATTGGCAACGAGTTCAATTTCTGCCAATTGATGGGAAGACAGGATAACCGTTTTTTGTTGCTCGTTTTTTAGGCGCAAAATGAGGTCTCTTACTTCGATGATGCCCTGCGGGTCTAGTCCGGTGGTGGGTTCGTCCAAAACAATTAAATCGGGCTGATGCAAAAGCGTTTGGGCAATGCCAAGTCGTTGGCGCATGCCATGAGAGAAGCCACCCACTTTGTCTTTTTCTCGGCCCGATAGACCTACAAAATCGAGCGTAGACAAAATAGCGCGTTTATCTACATGAGCTCCCGATATGCGGGCGAAGATTTCAAGGTTTTTTTGGGCCGATAAATATTTGTAAAAATCTGGTTTTTCGACAATGCTACCCACCCGTGCCAAAATGGCATCGCGCTCTGTTTGTAAATCTTTGCCGAAAAGTCGGATCTGACCTGCGTTGGGCTTGATCAAAGAAAGCATGCAACGCATGGTGGTGCTTTTACCGGCTCCGTTTGGGCCTAAAAAACCAAAAACATCTCCTTTATGAACTGTAAAGTTGACATCTTTAACGGCCTCAAAAGCACCGAACTTTTTTTGCAAACCGGTGACTTGAATGATGGGTTGTTGCTCCATGGGTGCAAGTTACTGAAATAACTGCTTCACTTTCTCAAAGCGATAAGCAAAGATTTGCTCGAGTTTTGGACGTACAAGCCACGGATGCACCAAACGACCAAGCAAACCAAAAGGCAATACGTAAGTGACGATATCCGTCATTTCTACACCGCCATCGACGGCTTTAAAATGGTGTTCGTGGTGCCAAACTTTGTAAGGTCCTACCCTTTGTTCATCGACAAAAAAAGCCAAGTCTTTGACCGTTTTGATTTCTGTTACCCAATTCATAGGAATGCCCGCCAACGGCTTGACCGTATATGCAATCATGAGTCCTTCGTACATTTTTTGAGGTACCTCAGACTTGACAATAAAGCCCATGGCAGGAGGCGTTATTTCTTTTAGGTTCATCGGTGATGAAAAGTAGTCCCAACAAGTCTGTAAGTCGGTCGGGATAAACTGTGTTCTTTTGAGCTGATACATAAAAGAAAAACACCAAACCCTGTAAAAGGTTTGGTGTTCGAAAATTTAAAGTAATAAAAACTAAACCAACTCTACAATCATGGCTGAAGCACCGCCTCCACCATTGCAGATTCCTGCTGCGCCGCGTTTGGCACCATTTTGCTTGAGCACATTCAAAAGCGTAACAATCACTCTGGAACCAGAATTACCTAGCGGATGTCCTAATGCAACTGCACCGCCGTTGACATCTACTTTTGTTGGATCCAAACCTAGGATTTTCATGTTGGCCAAACCAACAACTGAAAAGGCTTGGTTGAGTTCCCAGAAGTCAATATCTGCAATTGTAAGCCCTGCTTTTTCGAGCGCTTTTGGAATGGCCAATGAAGGGGCTGTGGTAAACCATTCTGGCTCTTGTGCTGCGTCGGCGTAGGAAACAATTTTCGCGATTGGTTTTAAGCCATACTTTTGAACAGCTTCTTCCGAAGCTAAAATGAGCGCCGATGCGCCATCGTTGAGCGTAGAGGCATTGGCTGCTGTAATGGTGCCTTCTTTGTCAAAAGCCGGTCGCAATGACGGGATTTTATCCAAAAACACATTTTTGTACTCTTCGTCTTCACTTACCATTATTGGCTCACCTTTGCGTTGCGGAACAGCAACAGCAACAACTTCGTCAGCGAATCGACCCGCTTGCCATGCAGCTGCTGCACGCTGATAAGAAGTGACGGCAAATTCATCTTGTTGTTCTCTTGTAATTTCGTATTTAGTGGCACATAATTCGGCGCAATTACCCATTGGCACTTTGTTGTACACATCGAGTAAGCCGTCTTTGGTGATGCCATCGAGCATAGTAATATTGCCAAATTTAGTGGCATTACGCCCATCTAAATAATGCGGTGTTTGAGACATATTTTCCATACCACCAGCAATGACCACATGGTTGTCACCAGCCAAGATGCTTTGCGCACCTAGCATAATCGCTTTCATTCCTGAAGCACAAACTTTATTGACAGTGGTGCAAGGTACATTTTTACCAAGGCCTGCGCCCAAAGCAGCCTGGCGTGCTGGCGCTTGGCCAACCCCTGCCTGTAGGACATTACCCATAAAAACTTCATCGATAATGGAAGGATCTACATTTACTTTTTGCATTGCGCCACGAATGGCAGTTGCACCTAATTCTGTAGCTGAAACACCAGCAAATGCGCCCATAAAAGAACCCATTGGCGTACGAACGGCTGAAACGATATAAACGGTTTTTGACATGTTGATTGTATTTTGGCCACGAATTTACGTAAAAATGTATGTACTTTTGGGCTATGCATTTGCTATCTTCTGTTTCGCTCTGGTGGATTCTCCCTATTTTGGTTGGTGCTGCGGTGCTTAGTTGGTTTTTTTACAAACAAGAAAACTGGATTAAAAGCAAGTCTAAAAATTTGAAATACAGCTTAATAACATTAAGAACATTAAGTATTAGTTTAATTTCAATATTGCTATTAGGCATCCTTTTAGAGCGTACGCATTTTGAAACAGAAAAACCAATTATCCTGACGCTCATAGACCGTTCTGCGTCCATGAAAAACTACAAAGAAAGCCCTCAACTGGAGCGCACTTTGACTGCATATCAAAAAGATTTAGCGGCTACCCTTGGTCAAGACTGTCAACTAGAAACATGGCATTTTGGCCAACAACTTCATTTCCCTAAAAAAGGATTCAGCGCCCAACAAACCAATATGCAAGTAGCTTTTGATGCGGCTGCCGATCAATACCTAAATGCCAATCTTGGCGCGATCATTCTCATTTCTGATGGCAATTACAACACTGGGCAACATCCGATGTACGCGGCTGAACACCTGCCACTCTGCACCATCTACGGTCTTTCTGTAGGTGACACCACGCTTAAAAAAGACCTCATATTAAGCAATGTAGCATACAACGACCTCACCTTCCTGAACAATACCTTTCCTATCGAAATAGACATCGAAGCACAGCGATTTGCAGGCAAAACCATTACAGCAGCACTTTACGAAGATGGCAAAAAAATGGGCAGCAAAACACTGCAAATACCAAATTCAAGGAGCAGTCGAAATACGATCACATTTGAGCAAAAAGCGCTTCGACCTGGTATCCACGAATACCAAATTCGGATTTTACCCTTAAAAGGAGAGTTTTCAATTCAAAATAACCAAAGAACTGTTTACATCGAAGTCCTTGATAGCCGTAGTAAAATTTTATTGTACAGCTACGCCCCACATCCCGACATTTCTGCCTTACAACAAGCCTTGAGCGGCAATCAACTCAATGAAGTTGTAGTCAAGCACGCGGGTCAATTAGACATTGCCAAGTTAGCAGATTACGACCTTGTCGTTTGGCACGACCCCGGAAAAATGTTTAACACTGACTTCTACGCAGCGATTCAGAAATATACAATACCTGTTTGGTACATCTTTGGCACCCAAACAGACCAACAAATTGCAGCTAAACTTGCCAAAGGACTTCAACTTGACCTCAGACAGCAACAAGAAGAAATTCAAGCCAGTTTCAATACCGGCTTTTCTATTTATGAGCCGAATTCAGAATGGCTTGAATTACTCCCGTCTTTTGCACCGTTAACAAAGAAATTCGGAGAAATAAAGGCAAAATCGGGAACACAAGTCTTGTTGAAACAAAGGGTTGGAACAATACAAAAGGAACAACCATTAGTTGGCTTTTACCAACAAAACCAACACCGAGAAGCATACCTTATTGGCGAAGGAATTTGGCGCTGGCGACTCATAGCACATCTCAAAAAACAAAGCCACGATGCATTTGATCAGTTTGCTTCAGAAATCGCTAGTTTTTTGATGGTAAAAAAAGAAGGAAGCGGATTACGGGTGCAGGCGCCCAAAAAACGCAGTACTTTTGAACGTTGTGTACTCAATGCCTCATTTTACAACGAAGCCTTACAACCGATAACCAGTCCGGTTGTCTATTGGGAGCTCAAAGACGCCAAAAACAAAGTACGTAAGGGGACCTTCTCAACAAAAGGATCCTATTACCAACAGCAACTTGGACAACTAAAGGCTGGGCGATATTATTGGCGCGCATACACTTCACACAATCAAAAAAAATATGTAAAATCCGGTGCTTTTGTTGTCGAGGATATCCAACTAGAACAACTCGAATCAGCAGCAAGGCACAGCACATTATTTCAACTTGCCGAGCAAAGCAATGGCAAGGTGTATCCTTTGCGTGCATACAAACAATTACTTCAAAGAATTCAGCAACAAAAAGAACTAGTTGCATTACGTACCGAGACTCATCAGTTTGACCCCCTACTTGATTTACTCACCTTGCTGCTTATTCTTGTTGGTCTTTTAGTGACGGAATGGTTTTTGAGAAGGTACCACGGTTCTTATTAAATTGCTTTTTATGCGTAGTTTGTTGATCTGTCTTTTTCTAGTGCTTTCATTTTTTGGTTCGAGTCAACAATACAAAGACGGCGACCTTATTTTTCAGCACAGTGCCTCAACGCAAAGTGCAGCTGTACAATTGGCCACTCAATCCTATTATTCGCATTGCGGCATCATTTTTTATATGGAAGGAAATCCCTATGTTTTTGAAGCTGTTGAACCTGTTGGGGTGCGTTCTCTTGCAGACTGGATTAAAAGTGGAGAAAATCAAAATTATGCAGTTTACCGTTTGAAAAACAACAATTTAAGCCCAGCTCAATTAGAACAAATGAAGGCTTATCTGAAGGCCCAACTAAACAAACACTACGACTCCGGGTTCAATTGGTCTGACAAAGAAATGTACTGTTCAGAGCTAGCCTTTAAAGCCTATCGCACCATCGGAATTGAATTGTGCCGCCCCAAAGCCTTAAGCGATTTTAACCTAGAGAGTCCACAAGTTCGGAAGCTCATGCAACAGCGCTACGGCGCCCAAATTCCATACGACGAACCAATGGTGTCGCCTGGGCAACTTATTGAATCGGCGTTATTGTATAAAGTTCACTAAGTAGCCATGGAACTTCAATTCTCTACGCGCACATTTGCTGAATTAAATCCTTTCGAGCTATACGCCTATTTGCAATTGCGCAGCGAAGTTTTTGTTGTAGAGCAAAATTGTGTCTACCAAGACCTCGACAACAAAGACCAGCTGTCTTTTCACATTTTTGCACATTATCTCGACGAGCTAGTAGCCTGTGCACGCATTGTACCAGGCGGTGTGGGTTACCAAGAAATTTCAATAGGCCGTGTCATTGTTGCACAAGCTTATCGCAATAAACAAATAGGTCATCAGCTTATGGCGTATTGTGTAACTCAAATTGAGCGGCATTTTGGCGCACAACCGGTTGTTCTTTCTGCTCAAGCACATTTGCAAGAGTTCTATAAAAAACACAACTTTGCACCTGTCGGAGACATCTATCTTGAAGATGGCATACCGCACATACACATGATTCGCAACTAACGATTCGATTTCAAATGAAAAAAACTGCATACCTCCTCGTTTTAGCCAGCGCAATGCTAACGAGCTGCAAACAAGCACAATTAGATGCTAAGAATGTACCTCAAAGTTTTCAAAGTATAGATCAAAATGCATTGGACCTCACCATTAGTCCGGCTGATGATTTCTTTTTATTCGCCAACGGCGCCTGGATTGCCAAAACCGAAATACCCGCCAGTGAATCACGATGGGGTAGTTTCAACGAACTTGAACAACAAAACAATGACAAGCTCACAGCCATTCTTAAAAATGCTGCTGAAAATCAAGGCACAACAGGCTCTCAGGATCAAATTCTGGGCGCTTACTATACGTCCTTTACCAACATGGAATTGCGGAACAATCTTGGTACTAGCCCGCTTCAAGAAGATTTGACTAAAATCCAGTCATTATCGAGCAAAGAATCATTAGAAGAATTGGTGGCTTCTATGCACCGAGATGGTATTTCAGTCCTATTTTCTTTCGGGATCGGTCAAGACTTGAAAAATGTCGATAAAAATGTAGCGTATGTAGGTCAAGCCTCGTTGGGTCTTCCCAATCGCGACTATTATTTTGAAAACAACAAGCAAGAAATTCGCGATGCCTATAAAATTTTTATTAGCAAAACGCTACAAGTTTGTCAATTAGAGAACGTCGAACAATTAACTGACGATATCGTATCTTTCGAATTGGCTTTGGCAACAAGCATGTTTAAACCAGCAGAACAGCGTCAGCCTGAAAAAACCTATAACCCACAATCTTTCAATGCTTTTAAAAGAAGTATGGAGCCCCATTTTGATATGGAACAGTACCTCGGACTACTCGGTGCGCGAATTCCTGATACACTTATTGTAGGCAACCCAAACTATTTTGAATATTTAAATACCCTGATTCAAAAAACTACTTTAACGCAAATGAAAGCTTACTTTACTTGGTCTTTGATCAACCATTATGCAAGTCATTTGAACGAAGAACTCGATGTACTTAATTTTTCTTTTTACGGAGGTGTTCTTTCGGGAAAACAATCACAATCGAGCATAGAAAAACGTTGCATTGACGAACTAACCGATCTACCAATCGGAGAGTTACTTGGCAAAGCATTTGTTGACGCGAACTTTTCTAAAGCTGCTCAAAATAGAGTCAATGAAATGGTAGATAACCTCTTAATTGTCTACAGAGAGCGACTGCAGCAGCTAGAATGGATGTCTGATGCCACCAAAAAGAAGCCGTAGGCAAACTAGATGCAATTGGCCGAAAGTTAGGCTTTCCTAATAAATGGGAAGATTTTAGCAGTTTGCATATGCGCGCAGATCGTTATTTCTGGAATTACCGAGAAATCATGCGTTATAGCGTCGCAAAAAATCTAGCCGAATTCGGCCAGCCAGTAGACAAAGACAAATGGGGCATGCCCGCTCATATGGTGAATGCCTATTACCATCCTTTACTCAATGAGATTGCATTCCCAGCTGGAATCATGCAAGCGCCGTTCTTTGATGAAAACTATGAAGATGCTGTAAACTACGGTCGAATTGGCATGGTCATTGGCCATGAATTCACACATGGTTTCGACGACATGGGCAGTAAATTTGCAGCCGACGGTTCTTTTACCAATTGGTGGACCGAAGAAGACCGCCTGTTATTTGAAGAAAAAACCAAATTACTCGGCGCTACTTTCTCCGGCTTCTGCCCAATAGAAGACCATTGTGTGAATCCTGAACTTACCATGGGTGAAAACATTGCCGATCTTGGCGGACTTACAATGGCTTACTATGCGTATACCCGTACTGATGAATTCAAATCAGGTCAATTGGTGAATGGTTACACACCAGCTCAACGCTTTTTTATTGCTTACGCGCAGCTTTGGAAGATCAAGTACACTGATGCAGAAATGAAAAAGCGACTGGCTACAGACCCTCACTCACCGGGTATGTACAGAGTCAATGGACCACTAAAGAATTGCCCGGAGTTTTTTGAAGCATTTCAAATTCCGGAAGGGCGTGAAATGCGAAACGACATTAAGAAAGTTGCGCGCATTTGGTAAGAAAATCGGCTCGCGAAATTTGCGCTTGCTCGCCGCTTACCATATCTTTTAGGCTCAGCATTCCGGCAGCAGCTTCTTCTGCGCCAATCATGACAACGTAAGGTACGTTTCGGTCATTTGCGTACTTGAGTTGTTTTTGAAGTTTGGCTGCACTTGGATAGATTTCAGCAGCAAGCCCCATTTGACGCACCTCTTTCAATAACTTTAGGCTGTATTTGGCTTCTGCATCTCCGAAATGTACAAACAAGATATCTAGGGTTTTATCCAGGGTTGACGGAAATAAATTCAATTCGGTCATAACGTCGTAAATGCGATCGGCACCAAAAGAAATGCCAACACCCGAGAGCCCTTTTAAACCAAAAAGAGCGGTAAGGTCATCGTAACGGCCACCACCGCAAATACTGCCCATTTTCACTTCGTGGGCCTTGACTTCAAAAATGGCACCAGTGTAATAGTTGAGTCCGCGGGCCAGCGTGAGATCAAAAATGAGTTGGCCTCTATTCAGCCCTAACTCGGCAATATGGTCGAGCACCTCTTGAAGTTCGTCTAGTCCTTGTTGACCAATTTCACTTTGTGCTAGGTAGGTGCGCATGAGCTCGATTTTATCCGCATTCGAACCTTGGAAAGCAAAGAGCGGCCTGATTTTATCGATGGCTTCTGCACTAAAACCTTTTTCGGATAGTTCTTTCACCACGCCCTCCTCTCCTATTTTATCGAGCTTATCTATTGCAACCGTCAACTCAACGATGCGCGTAGCTTGACCAGAAACCTCGGCAATTCCACTCAAGATTTTGCGGTTGTTCATGAGAATACTAAAACCAGGCAAGCCGAGCTGAGAAAGTACTTCGTCAAAAATTTGAATCAGTTCCACTTCGTATAGTAACGAATCCGACCCTACCACATCGACATCACATTGCGTAAATTCCTGATAACGGCCGTGCTGCGGTCGGTCTGCACGCCAAACAGGTTGTATTTGATAGCGTTTAAAAGGAAAGGTCAACTCATTTTGGTGCTGAACAACAAACCGTGCGAAAGGAACCGTTAAATCATAGCGAAGTGCTTTCTCGGCAAGTGAATTTGCAAATTTCGCAAGTTGATCGGCCGCCAGTGCATCGAGGTCCGCCTTACGCATCTTTTCACCGGAGTTCAGTATGCGAAAAATGAGGCGATCACCCTCATCACCATATTTTCCCATCAGGGTTGTCGATAATTCAAAACTCGGTGTTTCTATTGGCGCGTATCCATAGCGTCTGAAAACTGATTTAATGGTCTCAAATAAGTAATTGCGCTTGGCCACTTCTGAAGGAAGAAAATCGCGGGTGCCTTTCGGTATAGCTGGTTTTTGTGCCATATTAAATCGAAGAATTTTGAAGATAAAGCTGATAAATAACGCCATCGGATAAACCAATTTTTGGAACAACAATTTCTTGTTGACCCAAAGCTTGAAGCGCGGCGATATATATTTGAAGTGCAGGTACAATGACGTCTGCACGATCTGGTTTTAGTTGGTATTTTGCGCAACGCTGTTCGATGGTTTCTTTCGCTAGCTTTTGTTCTAATACTATCAATTCGTTCAAAGTTAAGGTATTCGTTTGGTTTGAACGACTCATTTTGAGTGCGCGGTTGATGTTTCCGCCAGTTCCAAAAACAAGGTGCGCTTCTTCTAGCGCCACATGCGTTTGAATCCAAGTAGAGAACTCATCCCAACTTGAAATATTGGTTTTGCCTTTCAAAATCCGCAATGTTCCAAGTTCAAATGAACGCGCTGCTACTTTTTGACCATTTTCAAAAACGCTAATTTCGGTACTACCCCCTCCCACGTCTACCACCACAAATTGCTGTTTGTGCAATTGTAAAAGGTCAAAAGAGTTGAAAATCAGTTGGGCTTCTTCGTCACCGGAAATAATTTCAATTTGAATGCCTGTTTGGGCTAATATTTGCTTGCTTATTTTTTTGGCATTGCTGGCTTCGCGCATGGCCGAGGTAGCTACGGCTCTAAGAAAATCAACTTCATGGGTTTGAGCAAGTAATTGAAAGGCTTGTATGGTTTGTATAAAATGCTGTGCTTTTTTAGGACTGATTTTACCTTTGTCAAACACATCTTCACCAAGCCGAAGCGCAACCCTGTAGTAAGCTAACTTACGAAGCTGAAGCTGACCTTCTATCCGATCCACGCTTGCAATTAGCAAACGCGCCGCATTGGTTCCGATATCAATAGCGCCAAATTTCATCAGGCAAAATTAAACAATGCCTATTGCATACGCACAAATTTTTATGTTTATTTGTTATTGACCCGATGAAGATCAAAGACCAACATATTTTCCAAAGTAAAACCACACCCAAACAAGGTTGTATATTATTGGCCGATCCACTTCTTGACGAAGCCTTTTTTCAAAGAGCGGCTATCTTACTGATTGACCACAACGACCAAGAAAGTTTTGGACTTGTCCTCAATCATCCTTCTGAAATCACACTTAAAGATCTATTTGAGCACATCGATTTAGACCTACCTATCTTTAATGGCGGCCCAGTAGCACCTCAACAACTCTTTTATTTACATCGGTTTTCTCATGTAAAAGGCGCACTGCAAGTTACCCCTGACCTCTATTTTGGTGGGGAATGGCAACAAGTATTAGCGCAAGCTATGGTACTCCAAGCCCCTCATGCGCAACTGCGCTTCTTTGCTGGCTATGCAGGCTGGGGACCCCAACAACTTTCCGATGAAATCGCCGATCACGCATGGATTTGTACCGAAGCCTTCCAAGCCAAAGACCTTTTGAAAACCCCTCCCGCATTGCTTTGGAAAAATTGTATGCTCAGACAAGGTCCAGAATTGGCTGTTTTTGCACATTTCCCTGTCAATATATCAGATAATTAAAGGGCGGTTTTCCTTGGAATTCAACAATTTATGACTACCTTTGCACCTCTTTAATCAAAGTGCGCCCTGATCGCACTGTTATTTTTGTTTAACAACTTTCTGATAATCAGGGTATTGGAAATACAAACTCATATGCCTTATGGCTAAAAACATCGAACCGCAGGGAACTGCAGATTTTGATTGGGAAGCGCTCCAATTGGACGGCTACAATCAAGTAGAACGCTCTGAACTTGGAGATCGCTACGAAAAAACCCTTACTTCCATTATCGAAAAAGAAGTTATTCAGGGTACTGTTGTCATGATCAACAAAAAAGAGGTAATCATCAATATTGGTTACAAATCTGAAGGTGTCGTGGCTGCCAACGAATTCCGTTACAACCCAGACTTAAAGGTTGGCGATTCTGTTGACATCTACGTAGATTGCCTAGAAGATAAAACAGGTCAATTAATTGTCTCTCACCGCACTGCCCGTATGCACAGCGCATGGATTCGTGTGAACGATGTATTACGTACAGGTGAAATCATCACTGGTTTCGTTAAATGTCGTACGAAAGGTGGATTAATCGTTGACGTATTTGGTATCGAAGCATTCTTACCAGGTTCTCAAATTGATGTGAAACCAATTCGTGATTACGATATCTACGTAGGTAAAAACATGGAGTTCAAAGTTGTGAAAATCAATGAAGA
>JBJTNX010000084.1:0-19083 GCA_046074325.1 Sphingomonadales bacterium | reverse complement strand
CAAGCAAACCGACATACCGATTTTTCTGATCGGACACATCACCAAAGACGGCACCATTGCCGGTCCGAAAGTATTGGAGCACATGGTAGATGCCGTTTTGCAATTCGAAGGTGACCGCCATCATATTTACCGTTTGTTGCGCAGCATTAAAAACCGCTTTGGCTCGACCAACGAACTCGGTATCTACAGCATGCAAGGGAACGGGCTTTTACCCGTTGCGAATCCTTCTGAGGTTCTTGTTTCTATCGGTGGCGTTGCCTTGAGTGGCGTTGCAGTTGCCTCCATGGTTGATGGCATTCGTCCTTTACTCATTGAGGTGCAAGCGCTCGTTTCTTCTGCAGCCTACGGTACACCTCAGCGATCTTCAACCGGTTTTGACGTCAAGAGACTCAATATGTTGTTGGCGGTCCTCGAAAAACGCTGTGGCTTTCGCCTTGCAGCCAAAGATGTTTTCTTGAACATAGCAGGTGGCATCAAAGTAGATGACCCCGCCATTGATTTAGCCGTCGCAATGGCAATTTTATCCTCCAATGCCGATATCGCTATTGATAAAACCATTTCATTTGCCGCCGAGATTGGTCTTAGCGGTGAACTCAGGCCAGTCAACAGACTCGAACAAAGGCTCGGAGAACTCGAGAAGCTTGGCTATAAAAAAATCATTGTATCTAAATATTCCAAAGGCCTTAAAGGTCACAAACAACAAATTGAAATCGTGCCGTGTGCCAAAATAGAAGAAGTGGTACGCGCTGTTTTTGCTTAACCTATGCCTAGACTTATACTCGTTCCTACCCCTATTGGCAATCTCGAAGATATCACCCTACGAGCGCTGCGTATCTTGGAAGAAACACCGCTGGTCTTTGCAGAAGACACACGCGTTACCCACAAACTTTTAAATCACTTTGAGCTCAAAAAGAAAGTGCTCGCTTTTCACGCACACAACGAGCACCGTTTTTTAGAAAAAACGATTGAGCTCATTCAGCAACACGACTGTTGTGTACTCGTTTCTGATGCCGGCACACCAGGCATTTCAGATCCTGGATTCTTGCTGGTCCGCGCTTGCATTCAAGCCGGAATCGAAGTCGAATGCTTACCGGGTCCAACTGCTTTTGTTCCGGCGTTAGTGGCCTCTGGCTTTCCTTGCGATAAATTTGTTTTTGAAGGGTTTTTACCGCACAAAAAAGGCAGGCAAACACGCATTCAAGCGTTGGCCTCAGAAACAAGAACCGTGGTTTTATATGAATCACCGCACCGCATATCAAAGACACTTTCGCAAATGTGTGAATGGTTAGATTCAACCAGAGAAGCATGCGTGGTTAGAGAGATTTCTAAAAAATTCGAAACGTATCACCGAGGCACAATAGCCGAGTTGCAAGCGTATTTCTCACAACATGAAGCCAAAGGAGAAATCGTACTACTATTGAAAGGAAGCACTGAATAATTGCGGCATTTTAGCTACTTTTGAGCGTGCAGTTTCAGCAAATCATTGGTCAAATAGCGCTCAAACAAGAACTCGTCCGGGCAATTGATTCGGGTAAAATAGCCCATGCGCAATTATTTCAAGGAGCCGCAGGTCATGGCGGACTGCCAATTGCACTTGCATTTGCGCAATATTTGTTTTGTGACAATCGACAAAACCAAGACAGTTGTGGCCAATGTGCCTCTTGCCAAAAAGTCCAACAATTGCAGCACCCCGACCTTCATTTTGTATTTCCAGTCGTACAAAGTATTGGCAAAACCGCAGATCTTTTTCTTCCAGATTGGCGCACTCAAATTCAAGAAAACGCCTATTTTGATTTATTCCAATGGACCGAACGCATTGACAACAAACTCCGCAAACCAATCATTGGCACTGAAGAGAGCAAAGAGATCATTCGTAAATTGAATTTGAAAGGTTACGAAGGTGGTTATAAGGTCATGATCATCTGGCAGCCCGAAGAAATGAATGCTGATTGCGCCAATAAATTGCTTAAAATTTTAGAAGAACCACCCGCAAAAACGCTCTTTTTGTTGGTCAGCGAAGATGCGAGCAAGCTCATGATTACCATTCAATCCAGAACGCAACTCATACGCATACCAAAAATTGAAGCCGATGCTCTCAGTAGCTTTTTAGTCGCTCAGAAAAATCAAACCAAAGTCAACGCTGATGCCGTTGCTGCTTTTGCCGACGGATCCTTATTAGCGGCACTTGCATACCTTGAAACCACTGAAAATCAGGATCAACAACGACAGCAATTTATCCAGCTGATGCGCGTATGCTACAAAAAAGAAGTACTCGCCATGATGGACTGGGCAGATGACATTTCGACGATAGGAAAAGAACGACAAAAACTCTTTATTCAGTACGCCTTACACATGCTGCGCCAGAGTATTTTAACCAATTATATGGGAGCTGCACTCACGAAAGTTTCGACTGAAGAGGAGGCCTTTCTCGAGAAATTTGCGCCGTTTATTTCTGGTAATAATATTCGTGAATTCATACAAGCGCTCGATGCAGCCTACTACCAGATAGACCGCAATGCCAATCCGCGAATTTTATTTACACAACTGTGTTTTCAAACGATGCGCTACATACATCAGGCGTAATTTTAACGACTTTATTTATTAACTTTACAACAAAAAAAACAAATGGGTTGTGCATCATGTAGTAGCGGCGGAGGAACACCAAAAGGGTGTAAAAATAACGGTACTTGCAGTAGCGGCGGATGCAACAAACTGGAAGTTTTTGATTGGTTGGCCAATATCAGCTTACCTGAAGGTCAAAGCACTTTTGAGCTTGTAGAGGTGCGCTTTAAAAATGCCCGCAAGGCGTTTTACAGAAATGCAGATCAGCTCGCTTTACAAACCGGCGATGTCGTTGCGGTCGATACGAGTCCAGGATGGGATATCGGCGTGGTTTCTGCCCTTGGAGAACTCGCGCGCATTCAAGTCAAGAAAAAAGCACCGCACCTCAAAACCTTAGAATGCAAAAAAATCCTTCACATTGCCAACCAAGAAGAAATTGACAAATGGATCAAAGGCAGAGGCCTAGAGCGCGATCTCCTTACACAATCACGCACATTTGCACAAAATCTAAAGCTCGACATGAAAATCTCCGATGTCGAGTACCAAGCAGACCTCAGCAAAGCCACATTCTACTACACCGCCGAGGGCCGCATCGATTTTCGCCAATTGATCAAAGATATGGCCGATCGCTTCAAGGTTAGAGTAGAGATGCGTCAAATTGGTTCCAGACAAGAGGCTTCTCGCCTTGGTGGAATCGGTTCGTGTGGCCGTGAACTCTGCTGCAGCACTTGGCTTACTGATTTTAGATCAGTCTCAACTTCTGCTGCACGTTACCAACAACTTTCGCTTAATCCACAAAAGTTAGCCGGACAATGTGGCAAATTAAAATGTTGCTTGAACTACGAGCTCGATATGTACTTAGATGCCATCAAATCAATGCCCAAGGTTGATGGTAAATTGCAAACTGAAAAAGGCGATGCCATTCACATGAAAACGGATGTCTTCAAACGCATTATCTGGTACGCATACAAAGGAGAAACCGGAATGGTTGCACTTAGCCCCGAACGTGTTGCAGAAATTAAAAAACTCAACAAAGACGGCGTCAAACCAAAAGACCTTGCAGAATTCGCGCAGGTCAAAGAAAAAGTGGAAGAAATTGGATATCAAAATGTTGTAGGTCAAGATAGCCTCACGCGTTTTGAGAAAAATTTCTCCAACAACACTAAAAAAAGAAGGCCAAATCGCAAACCGCGAAAGCCCAACAACGGAGGTCCAAAAAATGAAAAAGCAAATTAGTCTATTCGCTATTTTAATTGGGCTGCTTTGGAGTTGCAGCAACGAAACCATCTTTACCAAAGCGTATCGCTTTAAGGACGAGCAATGGACACAAACCATGCGTCCTGTTTTTACAGTAGATATCCAAGACACCACCCAACTATACGACTTCATCTTTACGTTGCGCAGTACAACAGACTACGCCTACAACAACTTATGGATATTCCTGCGCACCACACCTCCATTTGGCAAAAGTGTCAGAGAACCTTACGAAATTAAAATGGCAGATCCCAACGGCAACTGGATCGGTAAAAAATCCGGAACCATCGTCGAACACCAGCTTGTATTCAAACGACGCAAAGTACCGTTCAAAGGGAAATACAAATTTGAACTCGAGCAAGCCATTACCGAAAAACAGGTGGATGAACTCTTAGATGTCAGTTTAGAAGTCCGCGTTAGCGAAGCCAAATAATGTTGAAATACCGTGTGCTTTCCCAAGAGGAACTGCTTGCCCTCGAAACAGAATTCAAACAATTTTTGATCCTCAATGAACTCCACGACGCTGAGTGGCGTCAACTTGCTAGCAACAACCCAGAAAAAGCCCAAGGATTTATTGATTTATTTTCCAACATTGTTCTTGAAAAAGCCTATCAAAAAGTCCCTGGTCTCCTACAAATTGGCAAAGACTTCTTGTGTGTGTTTCATCTCGAAAACGAAACCTGGAAACTCTACCAGTTTACAACCAAAGACCCGTTATTGCTCCAAGATATACACCTTGATAACTTCAACCAAATGCTGCTAAAGCACACGAGTGCTTTTGAATTGTACATCGGCTCAAAAGAAAGTTCTTCACAAAAAGCTACAACCGTTCATGAGCTCATTTGTAAAGGTGCGGTGATACTACAACGCGAAATTCTTCAGGATTTTCTGCAGCACTTTGGAAGCATTCAATAGTGCTTTTTTAGCGCCAAAGGCATCTTTTTTTGCACAATTGCGTTTATAAAGCTAAATTTGATTCATTATCACCTAAACAAAAACGCATGAAACTGACGCGCTTCGCCTTTTTTGCTACCCTTCTTTTACTGATTAGCTCTGCCTGCATCGAGCATGAAATCATTCCACCGCCAAGTAACAAGGTGGATCTCAATGCAAGTTTTGTCGGTTACATCAATGGTACTCAGGTCGAACTCACTCAAAATGTAAACAATTACCTCGGCTTTGCACTCGATACCCAAATCATCAATACAGCGCCAATAATGTCAAAGGTAATTTACACCTCAGGAATGGCATCTATGGCCAACCCACAAAGCATTTCGCTTACTTTCGGATCCCTCGAATGGGATGCAACCGGCAACAATTTACCAACGCTCCCAATGTTCAATGATTTTCACATGACAAATTCTGGAAATCCTGTGCCTTTCAAAGACTTGGCCACACTTGCCACCAACAGCATCAATGGTGTACAAGTATCCTACACAGACAACACAGGTAAATTCTGGATTTCTCGAGAAACCGACCCCGGACAAACCGCTACATTCACAATTTTAAAGCAAGCCTCAGACGGCAATGGAGACTACTCACTATACGAAGCCACCTTTAGTTGTAAAGTTTGGTACGTAGACCCGCAAACAAGCGTTGAAGAATCCATTCAAATCACCAATGCCAAACTTCGAGGTTGGTTTAAACGCTAAAAAAAAGCGGAAGTAGCTAACGCCTCTCATGAGTGAAGCACTCAAAATAGCAATCATAGGCGACTACAACTTCACCTACAACTCGCACCACGCGACAAACCTCTCCTTGGACCACGCCGCTGAGTTTCTCGAATTGGAACTCAATTACTACTGGATCAAAATCAATGAGGCCCTACAATTTAAAAGGCCTGCATTTGACCAATTTGACGGTATCTGGGTAGCACCCGGCCCCTATCTTAATCCGTTTTTTCTCAGTGGTGTTTTTCGGCATTTGGTCGAGCTACAAACGCCCGTGTTTCTTACCGGAGAGTGCTTTAAGCTGTTCATTGATCACCTCATCACAGCCAACAACATGAATCCATTTGGAGAAAAACTGATCTCTGAAAACTTAGTTGCCGGCACTCATTTTGAGCGCATAGACGTCACGCCAAAGACCAGCCTCATGGAGAGGCTATACGAAAATTGCAGTTCTGTAGAGCTCAGCGCCACACGTTTCAGTATGTATCCGCAGCTGTTAGAACAACTGGTTGGACAGTTCATTGACATCGAGGCTGTCAATCAGTTTGAAGACCCTGAGATCATTTCGATGAAAGCCCATTCCTTTTTCTTGGCGACAAGTTTTTGCCCACAAATTTCCTCGACCCGAGATCTTCCGCATCCGTTGGTTTATACTTTTTTGAAAATGTCGGCCCAAAATGCCGGCCTCGATTTAAAGCTCCAAGAATAGATCTAATTGGGTGTAATACAGGATCGGACGCACGGGTAAATTAAAAATCTTATTTAGCAATTGTGCATATTGTGTAATTTGCTTCAAATGATGCGTTTGTCTGAGCCCAGTTTTGAAGTCAATTACGACCAATTCATTGGCCTTGCGCCAAACTTTATCGGGTTGCTTTATTTGATTGAGCTGCGCTATAATCCGCTGCTCATTGAATTCCTCTATAACATCTAAATGCAATTTTTGGGCCTTCACATGAGACCAAAAGCGCTCAGCTGCTTCTTGAATTTGTTGTTTTTGATCTTTGGCCATTGCGCCCTCCTCTAAGGCTTGCGCAAGCGCAGCGGGTAGCGCTTCGGGTTGTGGACACAAAGAAAGCACGCGATGAAATGCCAAACCAAAGAACTGATCGGTCGCTAATTCTTCTTGCGGAGTTCTAAAAGCCAAGGAAGGATACCAAAGTTGGTCTGATAACGCCATTGGATGATAAAACTTGGTCTTTGTGGCAGCGCGTTTGGCCTGATCTTCTTTGGAAAGTTCGAGTGGTGTTGGCGCTCCGTAATAATAAATATACTCTTGATCTGTTTGAAGAAAAGTTAAGGAAGTAATCTGACGGTGAATTTGCGCGCCGAATCCTTTTTGCTTGTGGTGATTCCAAATATATAACCTGAGCTCTGGTCGGGTTAGTGCAACGTATAACAAATTGAGTTTGTCAAGGAAAATCGCGGCCAACTCCTTTTCTTTGAATGCTTTGAATTCGGGAATGCTATCTGATGGGTAGGCATAGGCTAAACCCTCACCTGCGCTCATCAGAAATTTATTGTATCCGAGTAGTTCAGTCCGAAAATCCAGACTTGGAATGAGTACAACCGGAAATTCAAGTCCTTTGGCTTTGTGAATGGTCATGATCCGAATGGCCTCTGTGGATTCAGGCATTTGGAGTGCTAGTTTATCTTTGTGCTGCTCGATATATTCAATGAATGGCAGTAATTCGGCATTTCGATTGAGCTGGTATTGAAACGCAACATCAAAAAAATGATGCACATAAGGCTCTTGTGTTTCATTGATTTGAAAACATGTTGCCGCTTTTTGTAATAAATCAAAAAGGTGTTCATAGGGCATAAAAAGCGCATCTATGGACCCAAACTCTTGGGTAAAAAAAGTCGTTTCATCGAAATATCTTACTGACTTTCCTTCTTTCTCGTAGGTTTTAAAATACGTCATAAATGACGCCACCTCAAACCTGCCCTTGACACGTAAATAAGCCTCGGCAAAACGTTTTCCGAGCGTTGAATTGGCAGGCTTTGCCCTCTTTTTTAGGTAAATGATAAACAACTGGACAAGTGGGTGCGCATACAGCAACAAGGAATCTTGAGAAACAACTTGTTTGCCAGCTTGGGTAAGTGCCAAAGCGATTGCGTTGCCTTTTTTGTTGGTTTCTGTGAGTATACAGATATCACAAGGTCTTAAAAATTTATCGGTTAAGATTTCATCGATGGTCTGTAGTAATTTGGCATGGAGCAGCTCGTCGGGTAAGTCGTTGACGAGTGATTCGATTTGGACAAAACCATTGAGCTTGGATTGCGGATTTTGTTTGAGATCTGCATAGAAGTCAAGCTGTTGAGGGGGGAGTTCTTTGGAAAGAGACTCAAACAAGGCGTTATTGAAATCGACAATTTGAGAGGCAGAACGGTAGTTATCTTTTAAGCTTTTTTTGTGTCCACTCAGTTCAAAACGCTGACTCGTGAGCGCCATTTGCGGATCGTTCTCTGGATTGTACAAGCGCGGCAATGCCACAAACTGCTCAGCCAAGCCGTTGTTGAAACGATAAATACTCTGTTTGGCATCCCCGACAATGAGGTTGGGTCTTTCATAAGAAATGGCCTCCAAGAGCAAAGGGATCATGTTGACCCATTGTAGACGCGATGTATCCTGAAATTCATCGAGCAAGAAATGTTCGTAACGAATACCCAAGCGTTCATAGATATAAGGCGCTTGTTCACCTTGAACCAGTTGGCTAATCAGTTGATTAAATTCAGAAATACGAATTTGTTGTTGGGCACTCATTAGGGCCTTGGTTTGCTGCGCTACATACTGCAATAAGGCCATGTTGTAAAAATTCTTGCGCTGGGTTTCAAGAAGTAAATAAGCAGCAAACGACTGCTCAAAAGCAGTCGACAAGCCAAGCAGGGCTTCGTTGACGGATGCTGGAAGGTCGTGTTTGTTTTCTTGAAGTGCTTTTAAAAAGGTCGGTGCATAGAACGGCCCTGATTGCTTGCCAAGGCCCCAGTTTTTGTCTTCGATGAAAGCATCTATGCGCTTTTGCTCAGTGGCGGTCTTAAAATGCGTTCCCTTGAAAGGAGCAGCCTGTTCATGGACTTTTGCACATAACGCCAAAAATTCGTTTTTGACCTGAGCTGCATTTGCTTTGTAGGCTTCGTAAGCTTCGTGAGAATAGGTGGTTTGAAGCAACTGAGCCACCTCGGAGGCATTGCGCTCTTTACTGAGCACTTCGGTAAATTGCAACAACGATTTTTTAAAATCCCACGACTCGCCGTCGGCTACCTTTGTTTTGGCATAAGCCAGCATCCATTTTGTCAGTTCTTGGGCGTCGGGCTGTCCGAGGCGCGAGATCAGAATATCGAGTACTTCATCGAGCACCAATTTTTCATTGAGTACGACTTCAAAATCGGCAGGTAAGTCAAGGTCTCGACTAAACGAGCGAATGAGCCTGAGGTTGAATTTGTCTATGGTGGAGATATGGAAATCTTCGTAGTGATGAAGGATGCCTTGAAGTGCAGCACCTGCGCGTTGTTGAATTTGCTGCTCAGTAAGCTCAGTTTCTTGTAAAAGATCTGCCTTGAGGGCTAAAGTTTTTGAATTGGCCGTTTGCGGATGAGCCAACCCACTGAGCGTTTGGAGGATGCGCTCTTTCATTTCATTTGCCGCCTTGTTGGTGAAAGTCATGGCCACAATATGCCTGAATTTTTGGCGGTAATTTGAGTCGGAAAGTAGTATCTTAAGGTACTCTAATACAAGACGATGTGTTTTTCCACTGCCTGCAGATGCGGCGTATATTTGTAAGGCTTTGGCAGTGTTTGTTGACATGTAGATTTTTTGAACTGAACTTTTACTAAAATTAAGAACATTTTGAGCGTTTTGACGTATTTTTGTTAGATGAGAACAATATTTTTATGCGTCTTTGTGTTGCTCGCAATAGCTGCTTGCGACAAAGACAAACCAGAAACCCCAAAAAATTATATTCAGGTAGCCATGCAACCCGTTTTTGGCAGCCAAACCTTTTACATGGATAGCATTTATACAACCCAAGAAGGGTATCAGATTAAATTTACTGAGCTCAAGTGCTATTTTACGCTGTTTAAAAACGGTGCGAGCGCTCTTCATGAAGCCGCTTTACTCGACTACCGTGAAACCGGCAATCTGCTTTTTAAAAAAGAAGGAGACTACACCAAATTCAATAACCTTAGTGCGGTATTGGGTGTAGATAGCAGCCTCAACCACCTAGACCCAAGTGCTTTTGCCAATGACAGCCCGCTCAATATATCCAATGCTGGCCCAATGCATTGGGGTTGGAACCCTGGTTATATTTTCATGAATATCGAAGGAAAAGTAGATACGATCCCAGATGCAACCCTCAATCCAGATCTCTCTTTTAGTTTTCATATTGGTACAGATCCCTACCTGCAAAATCTTCAATTCAACAACATCAATTGGACCAATATAGGCAACAACACACATCAGTTTAAACTCAAATTAGACCTCCTCGCCTTTCTTGGTCAAGGAGCAAACAGCATCAATTTGAATTCAGAAAACCTGACGCATACAGCCGCTGGACAAGAAGTATTAACCCAAAAAGTAATTACTAACTTCAAAAACGCGATAAGTCCTTTTTAGATGAAAAGTATTGTTGTTTTTCTCATTTTACTCCTTTCGCTGAGTGCTTGCAAAAAAGACAAAGCAAACTTTCAGCCTACACCCTATGCATTGGCCATTCCCAATCATTTTCCAGACATGGAAATACCTTCCGATAACCCCATGACGGTTGAGGGCGTTGAGTTAGGGCGTTGGCTTTTTTACGAAAAAAGACTCTCCGGTAACGACTCCATGAGTTGCGCTTCTTGCCACCTACCAACAAGCAGTTTCTCTGACCCTAATAAATACTCCACTGGTATAGATGGTATTTCCGGCAACCGAAACTCGATGGCATTGATCAACCTTGGTTGGGATAAATTCTTTTTTTGGGATGGCAGGGCTTCAACCTTGGAGCAACAAATTCTCGAGCCGGTCCCCAACCCAATTGAAATGCACCAAAGCTGGACCGATGCCGTTTACAAACTCAATCTCGACATCAATTACCGCAACAAATTTTTCAGGGCCTTCGGTGAGCCTGGTATTGACTCCACAAAAGTGGCCAAAGCCATAGCGCAGTTCATTCGAACCATGATTTCTGCACAATCTAAGTTTGACGTCATGTACAAATACGAGAATGGCATGGCACTCTCTTCCCAAGAACAAACCATTCTTCAAACGGTAGATGTAGAGGAGTGGGCTGGTTATGATCTCTTTAAAAGTCTCAATGGAGCCGACTGCTTTCATTGCCACAATGGCCCGCTTATGCGCGTTAAAAAATACAGCAACAACGGACTAGATGCCAATTTCACGGACCTAGGCCGTGGCGGTGTTACCGGAAATCCTGAAGACAACGGTAAATTCAAAGTGCCAACCCTACGCAACATAGCCTTGAGTGCCCCCTACATGCACGACGGTCGCTTTCAAACCCTTGACGAAGTCATTGAACACTACTCAAGCGGTGTTCACCTCTCTCCGACAATTGACCCACTCATCGAGTTTGCAAACCAAGGAGGTGTTCAACTCAATGCGCAAGAAAAAATCTATCTCAAAAAGTTCTTACTTACGCTTACTGACTACTCTTTTATTTCAAACCCCGCTTTCAAAGATCCACACTAACCATGAGCGCAAGTCGTTTAACAACAGAAGACAAAGCATTAAAAATTAATCTTACCCAAGATATTTATGGCTGTTTTGCAGAAATAGGTGCCGGCCAAGAAGTGGCCGCCAATTTCTTCAAAGCAGGTGGTAGCTCTGGTACCATCGCTTACACGCAATCGGCCTACGACATGAAGGTTTCAGACTCCATGTATGGCGAAACTGTAAGGTATGTATGCGAAGAGCGCCTGCTCACCATGCTCCAGACTGAATTCAAACACCTTCAGGATATCCTTCCCGTTAAGAACCGTGATGCCCGATTTTTTGCCTTTTGCAACACCGTAGAATCGCTCAACTACCACAAAACCAATCAAGGTCAAGGTTGGGTTGGGATTCGTTTTCAACTGGGTCTCAATAAAAAACCCAACGACGTCATTTTGCACATCAAAATGCACGACAACAGCCACAAAGCGCAACAAGAAGCACTTGGTATTTTAGGCGTCAATCTCATTTATGCCTGTTATTTTCAGTCCGAAAACATCAATGATTTCATAGATGGGATTGTGCACCGCTTGCCACCAGATCGAATGGAAATCGATATGTTGCGTATTTCAGGACCTGATTTTGAAGATACAGACAACCGGATCATCGCACTCAACTTAGTACGAAGGGGCATCACCAATGCCACCATGTTCGATTTAGCCAAGAACGTCTTACAGCCATCTACAGCACTGTACAAGAAGAACATCTTACTAATGCGCGGACGTTTCAGACCCGTTACCAAAGTGCATATCGACATGATTGAGCGCGCGCGCGCTGCTTTTGCCAAAGAGAAACGCGTTAAACCTGAACAACTCGAGGTGGTATTTGAACTCACACTTAAAGACCTCACCGCCGATGGTAAGATTTCAGATAAAGATTTCCTTGACAGAGCCGAACTATTGGGTTCTTTGGGCTATACCGTCATGGTTTCTAACTACCTCAAACATTACAAAATGCTTGAGTATTTGTCTTCAATTGCCCGCGGCAACCTCGTTGGTGTCATCATGGGGATCTACAACTTGCACATCATTTTTGACGAAAAATACTACGACAACCTGCCTGGCGGTTTGTTAGAAGCATTTGGGCGTGGTTTTGGTCACAACGTTAAATTGTACGTATACCCGGCACTGAATGTAGAGGACGGAAGCTTGTATCATTTAGGTAATATCAAATTACCAGACAACATGATGGGGCTACTCAATTACATGCAAGCCAACGATAAAATCACATCGCTCAAAGAATACGACACAGGCTTATTACACATTCTCTCTGACGATGTGCTCAGCAAAATCAAAGCCAATGTTCAAAGTTGGGAAGACGACGTTCCGTACGAAGTGGTCAAAGCGATTAAATTTTTTGAACTCTTTGGCTACAAGCAAAAAGTTGACCAGCACTAATGCCGCATATTAAAAATGCCCTGATTCGCTATCGCATCATCGACCGGATGTTGCGCAACAAATACAAGCCTTATCCCTCCAAAGAAGCGCTCCGCAGCGCTTGCGAAGAGGCGCTTTTTGGCTCTGAGGATGGCGCACATATTTGCGCCTCCACCATTGAAAAGGACCTTTTTACCATGAAAATGGAGCACGACGCTCCTATTCGCTACAGTAAAAAACATGGCGGCTATTGCTATGAAGATCCTGACTTTAGCATCAATGATGTCCCTTTATCCGAAGATGAACTCTCCTCTATTCGCTTTGCAGTTTCTACATTGCAGCAATTTCGGGAAGTTCCTTTTTTTCAACAATTTGGACTGGCCATCGATAAAATTGTAGACCGCGTTGCCGTTGGCGATCAGGCCCAAGAACTTGCTGATTACATTCAATTCGAAGCGGCGGTTTCTACGGGGGGCAATGAGTACCTACCAACACTTCTCGAAGGAATTCAGGCCAAGAAACGCGTTTGGTTTTTGTATACAAGTTTTCAGCAGCAACAGGCCAAACCGCGCAAAGTTAGCCCACTTTTTCTCAAAGAATACCGCAACCGCTGGTACCTGATTTCTTACGATACGCAGAAACAAGATATCGTGACTTTTGCGCTCGACCGCATGTCTGAGCTACAAATTTTAGACGAAACGGCTCAAATTCCCAGCGATTTCAATGCAAAAAATTATTTCAAAAACGCAGTAGGCATTACCACGTTTAAAGGCGAACCTCAGCGCATAGTTCTTAAAGCTGAACCCGTTGCCGCACGCTATATCGAGACGCAACCTTTTCATACATCCCAACTTTGCCTGGAAAAAAACGCAAACTACAGTCTTTTTGAGCTCCGGATTCTCGTTACCGAAGAATTCATCCGCAACTTATTGGGTTATGCTGGTGAACTAGAAGTGCTGGAACCCAAAAGTTTACGCCTCACCTTAAAAGAACGCGGCCAAGCGCTGCTCAATCGTTATCAATCTTAAGCTATGCAAGAAATTCGTTCTCAATTTGAAAATGGGATCCTGACCCTATCACTCAACAGACCCGATGTATTCAATTCGTTCAACCGCACTATGGCACTGCAACTGCAAGCCGAACTCGACCGTTGCGCAACCGATGCAGCAATTAGAGTTGTTGTGCTTACCGGTGAAGGTAAAGCCTTTTGTGCTGGCCAAGATTTGGCCGAGGCAACCGATCCGAATGGTCCGGCGCTACAACAAATCGTTGCCGAACACTACAACCCGATTATACTCAAATTGCGTCAATTTGAAAAACCAGTCATTGCAGCGGTGAACGGCGTTGCGGCCGGAGCCGGAGCCAACATTGCCTTGGCCTGCGATATCGTCGTTGCCAAAGAAAGCGCTTCTTTCATTCAAGCCTTTTCAAAAATTGGACTCATTCCAGACTCAGGAGGTACGTTTATGTTGCCGCGCCTTGTTGGCGTACAAAAAGCAATGGCACTCATGCTCACGGCCGAAAAAGTAAGTGCTGCAGATGCAGAAAAAATGAACATGATCTACAAAGCAATTGCCGACGATGCATTTGAACATTATGTGGATCAGCTCTCGGCGCAACTCGCCCAGATGCCAACAACAGGGTTTGGTCTTACCAAAAAAGCGGTCAATGCGGCGCTATGCAACACCCTTGAAAATCAACTTGCACTAGAAGAGCAATTGCAAACACAAGCAGGTCAAACGCATGACTTCAAGGAGGGCGTTGCCGCATTTTTAGAGAAAAGAAAACCCGAATTCAAAGGAAACTAATATGAAACAAATCATAGGCGTTGTTGGCGCAGGCACCATGGGTGCAGGTATTGCGCAAGTTGCTGCTCAAGCAGGGCATCGTGTGGTCTTGACTGACACCAATCCAGATCAGCTTCAAAGAGCTGAACAACAAATCAATTCTGGTCTAGAGAAACTGGTTCAAAAAAGTAAAATCACTGCTGAGAACGCCACAACAATCAGACAAAACCTTGTGTATTCGACACAGCTAAGTGACCACAGTGAGGCACACCTCGTGATTGAAGCCATTGTAGAAAACCTCGCGGTAAAACACCAAGTTTTTGCACAACTCGAGCAAGCTGTTTCTCAGACATGCATACTGGCTAGTAATACGTCGTCTTTATCGATTGCCTCAATTGGCGCTTGTTTAAAAGATGCCAGTCGTTTTTTAGGAATTCATTTCTTTAATCCGGCTACGCTTATGCCCTTGGTTGAGGTCATTCCAGGCGTTGCGACCGTTGCAACATGCACTGCCCATATTGAGGCGCTTATTAGCGCATGGCACAAGACAGTAGTCGTTTGCAAGGATACCCCCGGATTTATTGTCAATAGAGTGGCGCGGCCATTTTACGGCGAAGCGTTGCGCATTTACGAAGAAGGAATTGCCGATTTTGCAACCATTGACTGGGCCATGACCCATCTGGGCGGCTTTAAAATGGGCCCCTTTACACTCATGGATTACATCGGTAACGACATCAATTATACCGTCACAGAAACCGTTTTTGCGGCATTTTATTTTGACCCACGCTTCAAACCCTCTTTTACGCAAAAAAGACACATGGAGGCTGGCTTTCTCGGCAGAAAATCAGGCAGAGGTTTTTATGATTATACCGAAGGGAGTGTAGTTCCCGAACCCAACACCGATCCTGTACTTGGTCAACAAATATTAGAACGGATTCTCGTGATGCTCATCAATGAAGCCGCCGATGCAGTCCTGATGCAGGTAGGCAGTCCGGCTGCTATTGATTTAGCCATGACTAAAGGTGTCAATTACCCGAAAGGCTTATTGGCTTGGGCCGATGAACTTGGCGCAAGTTGGGTACTCGAACGCCTCGAAAAACTATTTGCAGAATATGGCGAAGACCGCTACCGACCAAATGCTTTGCTGCGTAGAAAAGCACACGAACAAAGCAAATTTATTTTGTAACTTTGCACCCTAATCAATTTATTCAATGGCATATTTGTTTACCTCCGAGTCCGTTTCAGAAGGACACCCAGATAAAGTATCAGATCAAATCTCCGATGCACTGATTGACAACTTCATGGCATTTGACCCCAGCTCAAAAGTAGCGTGCGAAACACTCGTTACTACAGGGCAGGTTGTATTGGCCGGCGAAGTGAAGTCTACTGTCTACCTCGACGTTCAAAAAATTGCCCGCGAGACCATCCGTCAAATTGGCTACACCAAATCAGAATACATGTTTGATGCCAATTCTTGTGGTATTTTATCTGCTATTCACGAACAATCTTCTGATATCAATCAAGGAGTGGAGCGCACCAATCCAGAGGACCAAGGTGCAGGTGACCAAGGTATGATGTTTGGTTATGCAACCAAAGAAACGGCTAACTACATGCCGTTGGCCCTAGACCTCGCCCACAAAATCTTAGAAGAAATGTCTGCCATTCGCAACAATGAAGCAGCCTTGATTCCTTACTTAAGACCAGACGCAAAGTCTCAGGTGACCATTGAGTACTCAGACGACAACATGCCGCAGCGCATCGATACCATTGTTGTATCTACCCAACACGACGACTTTGCGCCGGAAGCTGAAATGCTTGCCAAAATCAAGAAAGACATCATCGAGATTGTCATTCCAAGGGTAAAGGCCAAACTGAGCCCGGCTATCCAAGCTTTGTTCAACGACAGCATTACTTATCATATCAACCCTACAGGTAAATTTGTAATTGGCGGCCCGCACGGAGACACCGGCCTTACTGATCGCAAAATCATTGTAGATACCTATGGGGGCAAAGGCGCTCATGGTGGTGGTGCTTTTTCTGGTAAAGATCCTTCAAAAGTAGACCGCTCAGCGGCTTATGCTACACGCCACATTGCCAAAAACATGGTGGCCGCAGGCCTCTGCGACGAAGTATTGGTACAGGTTTCTTACGCCATTGGCGTTGCAGAACCTTGTGGACTTTATGTGAATACCTATGGCACTGCCAAAGTTGACCTCACAGACGGCGCCATCGCCCAAAAAATTGGTCAAATCTTCGATATGCGTCCGTATTTTATCGAACAACGCCTTAAGTTGCGCAATCCGATTTACCAAGAAACTGCCGCCTATGGCCATATGGGTCGTAAAAATGAGGTTGTTACCAAACATTTCACTGCGCCAGACGGCACCAAAGTAAGTCGAGAAGTCGAATTATTTACGTGGGAAAAACTCGATTACGTAGATCAAGTTAAAACGGCTTTCGGCCTTTAAATAAATTCAGAAAGCCCGTTTTTAGCGGGCTTTTTTATTGCAAACATATGTCATCAACCTTTCGCACCATCTGGACTACGCCACAAAAGGATGTAGAAGTGATCGATCAGCGCTTACTTCCACATGAATTCGTTGTAGTCACATTAAAAACGTACAAAGATGCCGATTTAGCCATTCGCAATATGACAGTTCGTGGAGCCCCACTCATTGGGGCAACGGCTGCTTACGGCATTTTTTTGGCGGTCAGAGAAATGATCAACCACGGGCACGACGGCGCTTTCTTAGATGAAGCTTTCAGTACCTTGCGCGCCTCCAGACCCACCGCGGTCAATCTTTTTTGGGCCCTAGACCGCATGCGTGCTGCCCTAGACAACGCCACTGACTTTTTAGAGGCTGCATGGCAAGAAGCCCAGCAAATTGTCGAGGCCGACATCGAAACCTGCCGCTTGATCGGCGTGCACGGCTTGCCTTTGATCGAAGCCATTGCTGCCCAAAAAAACGGGGAGCCCGTTCAAATTTTAACACATTGCAACGCCGGTATGTTAGGTTGCATTCAGTGGGGGACCATTACTTCACCTATTTATCAGGCCGTTCAAAAAGGCATCAAAGTACATGTTTGGGTCGATGAAACACGTCCGCGCAACCAAGGAGCCAACCTCACCGCTTACGAACTCACGCGTCATGGCGTTGACCACACACTCATCGTGGACAACACCGGTGGGCATCTCATGCAACACCAAATGGTGGATATCGTTATTGTTGGCACCGACCGCACCACACGCAATGGCGATGTCGCCAACAAAATAGGCACTTATCTTAAAGCGTTGGCCGCCAAAGACAACAACATCCCCTTTTATGTGGCGCTGCCCTCCACTACCCTTGATATGACCATTAAAGACGGCCTAACCGAGATTCCGATCGAGGAACGCGATCAAAATGAGGTCAAGTATGTAATTGGTAAATCGGCAGCAGGCAAAATTGAGCCTGTCTTAATTTGCCCAGAAACAACGCCGGCTGCCAACTATGGTTTTGATGTCACACCTGCACGACTTGTCAGTGGATTGATTACCGAAAGAGGTATTTGCGCCGCTTCTGAAGAAGGAATTCTATCTTTATTTCCAGAATTTGATAAAAATTGATGAGCTGAATTCATTTGAAATCAGAAGCATTATCTTAGATAAGATTTACCAATCCCCGATAATGAAGTTTTTAAGTTTCTATCTCTTTACTTTTTTATTCTTTTGCAAATACACCGTTCAAGCTCAAATTCAAGGGACTTGGCACAGCAATTTTCAGGTTGCCGGTAAATCGCTTTTAATGGATCTTCAAATTGAAGGTGTTGGCCGCGACGGCTCAATTATTGTGTCTATTCCAGACCAATCCAAACTCAAGCCTCAAACCATGGAAGACTACGTGTTGTTCTCAGATAGCCTCAGTTTTAATTGGAAAATGATTGGCCTATCTTACAGCGCTAAACTCCAAGGCGATTCTTTGGTCGGCACCATGAAACAATCCGGACTTGCTTGGCCGGCCGTATTTTACAAAACGGTTCAGGTGGCCAAAGAAGCCAAAGGAAAGGTGCAAGACCCAAAAGCACCGTTTCCTTACTCGAGCAGCGAACTCGCCATCAAAACGGCTAAAAAAATAAGTTTAGCTGGTACTTTCATACTACCCCAAACAGCGAAAGAAAGTGCTTTTCCATTGGTTATTATGGTTTCTGGTTCAGGTGCTCAGGACCGCGATTGTGAAATCTTAGGTCACCGCCCTTTTTGGGTATTGGCTGATCAGCTCGGCAGAAACGGCATTGCCAGCTTCCGCTATGACGACAGAGGCGTAGGAAAAAGCACAGGTAAGTTTGAATCCGCTACCCAAGAAGACTTTGCCTCAGATTTGGTTCAATTGATTCAATATTTTCATAAGGTGTATCCGGCGGCCAAAATTTATATCTACGGTCATTCTGAAGGCGGCATGACGGCTTTGAGGGCAGCTGTTCAGACCAACGCTATTGACGGTATTATCGAGGCTGCATCCGTAGGAACAAATGGTGCCCAAGTACTCATTGACCAACAATATTTAATACCTGCGGCCAGTGGTTTTTCAGAAGAGGAAAGTACTTGGAATCAAAAATTGTATCAAAAAGGCGCTGAATTTGCTTTAACATGCAAGCCAGATGATTTTACTAAAATGTACGCGAACTGGCTTGGTCAAGTTTGGGACAGCATTCCCAAAAAATTAATTGATGGCGCCTCAAAAGCG
>JBJTNX010000083.1:0-5328 GCA_046074325.1 Sphingomonadales bacterium | reverse complement strand
GTCTTTATCGTCGAAAGAAACAATTTGTGCAAAGCCCATGACTTTACCATAAAACTCAACCCAATCGTTCATTTCGTTCCAACCCACATTGCCAACCATATGGTCAATGAATTTAAGCCCTACCGGCTCAGGATTGTAATGAGATTCCCATTTTTTATAGCCGGGTAAGAAAGTGCCATTGTAGTTTTTGCGCTCAACAAAAATATGAACGGTTTCGCCGTAGGTATATATACCGGAGCGCACCACCCAACCATCGGCGTCTTCTTCGCGGGTTGGCTGCATATATGGCTTGGCACCTCTTTTTGTTGTTTCTTCGAAAGCTTTGGTAGCATCTTCTACCCAAAGTGCGACTACCTTGACGCCGTCGCCGTGTTTATTTATGTGGGCATTGAGCTCGCCACCTTCGGTGAGCGGCGTGGTGAGTACCAAGCGGATTTTATCTTGCTTGAGGACATACGACACGCGGTCTTTCATGCCTGTTTCTAAACCTGCATAAGCTTCTGACTGAAAACCGAATGCAGTTTTATAATAATGTGCGCTTTGCTTGGCATTTCCTACGTATAGTTCGACGTAGTCTGTGCCGAGTAAAGGAAGGAAATCTTCGGCATCGTGGAATATTTTTTCGAGACTGTAATCGTAGTTTTGGATGTCTTTGAGGTTTTTGATCTCTGCCATGTTGTTGATTTTTGTCAAAATTAGGGATTAATGCCGATTTAGTGTTGCCAAGAGAACATATAGTCGGGCAATTCCATCTCAAGTGCACGCTTGGTTAGCGACAATGGTTTAAAAGTATCTACCATAACGGCCAATTCTTCCGTTTCCGTTTTACCAATACTGCGCTCGTAAGCACCTGGATGGGGCCCATGCGGAATGCCGGCAGGGTGCAGTGTGATTTGTCCTTTTTCGATGTTATTGCGGCTCATGAAATCGCCGTCAACGTAGTACAATACCTCATCGGAATCGATGTTCGAGTGATTGTATGGCGCTGGAATGGAATCTGGATGATAATCGTAAAGGCGCGGTACAAAAGAACAGACGACAAAAGCACCGGTTTCAAAAGTTTGGTGCACCGGTGGTGGCTGATGCACCCGGCCGGTAATGGGTTCGAAGTCGTGAATAGAAAATGCATACGGATAATTGTAGCCATCCCAACCTACTACATTGAACGGATGATGCGCATAAGTGTAATCGTAGAGTACATCTTGTTTTTTGATTCGAATCAAGAAATCACCCTCTTGGTTGTGGGTTTCTAGCTCATGAGGCGGTCTGATATCGCGCTCACAATAAGGAGAATGTTCCAATAACTGACCAAACCAATTTCGGTAGCGCTTAGGTGTGTACACAGGATGGAAAGACTGAATGATGAACAAGCGGTTATTGGCGTCATTGAACGCTAATTGATAGATCATGCCGCGCGGTATAACCAGGTAGTCGCCATAAGCGAAATCGATGTTACCCATTTGGGTGCGCAGTTTGCCCGAACCTTTGTGCACAAAAATAATTTCATCGGCGTCAGCATTTTTGTAGAAATAATCTTTCATGCTCTCTGAGGGCGCTGCTAATTCCAAATACACATCTGAATTGACCAATACAGGCACCCGACTCTCGACGTAGTCTGCTGCAGGCTTGAGGTCAAAACCGCGAAAACTGCGCATGAGCATGTTTTTTTGAACGCCAATCTCGGGTGCAATGTTGGTTTGTGCGCCGATAGACTTCACAACTGTAGGTGGCTGAATATGATATAAGAGTGCAGACATTCCATCGAAGCCGATGGTGCCAAAAAGTTGTTCATGGTAAAGTGAGCCGTCTGGCTGACGAAAAACTGTATGGCGCTTATGTGGAATTTGTCCGAGCTTGTGATAAAAAGGCATGATTCAATGTTTTAGATTCCAAAACTAGTTCAATCCCCGAATAGAACAAATGATTTTGGTCAGTTTTCGTATTTTTGCCTTCACATCAAATCAACAGTATGTCAAAAATTTTAGTTTTAGGTTCTTGCGGTCAAATTGGAACCGAACTTGTATTGGCGCTGCGCCAGCAATTTGGAAACAATAACGTTGTTGCCGCAGATCTCCGAGATACCTGCCCAGACATCCTCAATAACGGGCCTTATATCAAACTAGACGCTTTAGACAGAACCGCCGTTCGATCTTATATTATAGATGAACAAATCAAAGAAGTCTATTTACTGGCGGCCTTACTTTCTGCCACGGCAGAAAAAAACCCTGATTTCGCCTGGAAATTAAACATGGAAGGTCTATTTACCATCCTTGATTTGGCCAAAGAAGGACACATCAGCAAAGTTTTCTGGCCTAGCTCTATAGCTGTTTTTGGCCCAACTACCCCTGCCGATCATACGCCTCAACACACCATCATGGAGCCAAGCACCGTTTATGGCATTTCTAAACAAGCCGGCGAACGCTGGTGTGAATACTACCATCATAAATTTGGAGTAGACGTGCGTAGCATCCGCTATCCTGGTCTAATTTCTTACAAGAGCTTACCCGGTGGCGGCACCACCGACTACGCGGTCGATATTTTTTACAAAGCCAAAGCCGAAGGTAAATTCACGAGTTTTCTGAGTGCGGGAACCGCCCTACCCATGATGTTCATGGATGACGCCATTCGTGGCACCCTTGAGCTCATGGCAGCTCCTGCAGAACAAATTAAAATCAGATCAGCTTACAATTTAGCAGGTTGTAGTTTTACCCCAGCAGAACTCGCCGCTGAAATCAAACAATGGTTGCCAGCGTTCGAAATAGACTACGCGCCGGACTTCCGTCAGGCCATCGCCGACAGCTGGCCCAATTCAATTGACGACAACCACGCTCAAAAAGACTGGGGCTGGAAAGCCAAATTCGATACTAAAGCGCTCGTCAAGGTGATGTTAGAGAATGTAAATACTTGATAAATTACCAATCAGTTCTCAAATTTGACATCCAATCTTTTGGCATTCAATACCAATTTTCATTGCGTATTACCTCCAAATTGAAATATGGCAACACCCTCAAAAGCTCTTGTAGACTAGGCATAAGCAAAAATTTATCGGCTGAATAAAAAAAATTATTGTTTTGTTTAAGCTTTTTGTTGTTTTGTTAAACAAATAATGTTTAACTTTATACTGTAATTGTTAAACAAAACAACTCGCTATGTCAACAATCGAATTCAACGAAGCATTAATAGGTCTAGAAAATAACCTGCAATCTTTTGCACTATCTTTTACTAGAAACCGAGAAGACGCTAGGGATTTGACGCAAGAAACCATGCTCAAAGCCATTACGTATCGCAATTATTATACGCCACAAACGAATTTTAAAGCGTGGGTGTTCACAATTATGCGTAACTTGTTCATCAATCAGTACCGCAGAAGAGTAAAATCGGGTGCCATTTTCGACCACAGTAAAGAAGTTTTCTTGGTCGGTAACATCCATAGCCACGAAGACAGCGCAATCGAGAAGATTGGTGTAAAGGACATCAACAGACAAATCAATTTATTAGGAGAGGAGTATCAAACGCCTTTTGAAATGCATTTTCAAGGCTTCAAATACAAAGAGATCGCAGACAAACTAGGTATTCCAATCGGAACCGTGAAAAGCCGGATTTTCATCGCGCGTAAAAAGCTGATGGAAGCCTTACCGGAATTCGCATTTTCGGCAAATTAATTTATGACAAAAATAGTACACATTATTGGCTCGGGTATCTCGAGCTTATCCGCCGCATCCTTCTTAGCCAAAGCCGGTTACGACGTTCAAATTTTTGAAAAAAACGACCGCATTGGCGGTAGAGCCAGACAATTTGAAACACAAGGCTTTGTTTTTGATATGGGCCCGTCTTGGTACTGGATGCCAGATGTCTTCGAAAAATTTTACAAACAGTTTGGATACACTACCGCAGACTTCTATGAACTCAAAAGACTAGACCCGTCTTACAGGGTATATTGGCCAGACCACTCCTACACCAATGTTCCTGCTCAAATGCAAGAATTAGAGGCTTGGTTTGAGTCCGTTGAACCGGGTAGCTCCAAACAATTACAAGCTTTTTTGAAAGATGCCGCCTACAAATACAAAGTAGGAATGGAAGACCTCGTTTATAAACCGAGTCTAAAACTTTCCGAATTCATCGATTCAAGAGTACTCGGTGGCTTATTCAAAATGCACTTATTTTCATCTTTCTCCACTTTTATTCGCAACTATTTCAAGCACCCAAAAATTCTTTCCCTATTAGAATTTCCAGTCTTGTTTTTGGGAGCCATGCCCAACGAAACGCCCGCCCTTTATTCGCTGATGAATTACGCTGACATTCAACTCGGCACTTGGTATCCAATGAATGGTATGCACGAGTTCATCAAAGCTTTTGCGCGCATTGCCCAAGAGCAAGGAGTGACTATTCACACATCGTCAAATGTTGAACGCATCGTTATTGAAAGCGGAAAAGCCACTGGCACAATCGTAAATGGTACATTTCATGCGGCTGATATCGTTATCTCTGGTGCAGACTACGCCCATACCGACCAAAAACTTTTACAAATCAATGCCAATTACAGCAATTCTTATTGGGACAAACGCACAATGGCACCCTCAAGCTTGTTGTTTTATGTCGGCGTGAACAAAAAACTTGAAAACCTAGAGCACCATAACCTCTTTTTTGACGAATCGCTGGAAGAACACGGCAAAACCATCTATAAAGACCCAAGCTGGCCAGAAAAACCATTGTTCTACATGAGCGTGCCCTCACTAACAGATCCTACTGTTGCGCCTGAAGGTTCAGAAAATTTATTTTTTCTCATTCCGCTTGCCCCCGATCTCCAAGACGACGAAGCCACCAGAGAGAAGTATTTTGATTTATTGGTGGAGCGCCTCAAAGACCTCACAGGCAACGATATCAAAGACCATATCGTTTACAAGCGTAGTTTTTGTGTGTCGGATTTCAAAAATGACTACAACGCATTCAAAGGAAACGCTTATGGCTTGGCCAATACCTTGCGTCAAACGGCTATCCTCAAGCCAAGAATGAAACATAAAAAAATCAAAAACCTTTATTATACTGGCCAATTAACTGTACCTGGTCCTGGCGTTCCTCCTTCTATTGTATCGGGAGAGGTCGTTGCCAAGCATATCATTACCACGCATCACTAAACCCAAACTATGAAAGCATTATTTGACAACATCAGCCAAGAAATGAGCGAGCTCACCACCAAAAGGTACTCGACTTCATTTTCTTTAGGCATCAGCTTTTTGCACAAAGAACTGCAAAAACCAATTTATGCCATCTATGGTTTTGTGCGTTTTGCAGATGAAATTGTGGATACGTTTCACGGCTACGACAAAG
>JBJTNX010000082.1:0-21003 GCA_046074325.1 Sphingomonadales bacterium | reverse complement strand
GACGCGCAAACTGATCAGTAGCCTCGATGTTCTGCCAACTGAAAATAGGGGAGTCCAAACCTAAAAAATTGAGCGTAGAGGCACTGGAAAGTCGCGATGGGCCAATATTGTATTGCAATCCGGCACCAAGCCAAAGCATGTCTTTGTAAACCCGATGCTCTACATAAGCATCGTGCATGAAGAGTTGCGGTTTTTTACCATCTGCGCCACTTGCACCTTGTCCGTTGGCTCCGCCGCTGATTTGGTTGGCGTTATTGATGCCAAAATGCGTGACGAGCATAAAATTCGGATTGATTTGGGTGTGTAATAAAAAGCGTGATCGACGCAAGCCCATGTCCCATTGGCTTTCTTCAGGTGTCCCGTTGACCGTAGACCCAGGATTGTTCTCGTTGTGTCGGACCCATACCTGATGCCAGTTAAGAATGCGGATGTACTTTTTGCCAGTTGTGTCAAGTGCAACTTTAATACCCGCACCATAACCATCTGTTCCTTGAGCTTTTACGTTGTGTAGAATCCCGCTTAGTAAGCAACCCGACAACAGTAGTAATTGTAAGTTCTTTTTCATAGTAGTTGTTTTCGTTTAGCAGGACCAAGTTTGAAAATAGAATTTAAAAAAGTTTAATGTAGCTATACCGTTTGTTAATTCGTATAGTTTTTTACCGTTGAAATTTATCCCAATGGATCAGCATGAATTTGTCTCCTATTTCAGTTATTATCATGCCTTTGTCTTTCATGTTTTCTGGGTTTTGTAAATGATTTATTAGTTCTACATGCTTAAAAACCTTATAGCTTGGCTTGTATTTTTGAGTCTCAGGAGCTTGAACCTTATATTTCTTAATCCAGTTCATAACAGAAACATGGCTGACCCCAATTAGGCGCTCAATTTCTCTTAAACTGACGCCTTCAATATGTAATTGAAGCGCTTTGATTACGTAATACGGGTCTATATTTTTACCATCCTTCAAGACGGTAAAAGCGTAGCGACAATCTTTACACATAAAGCGTTGTTTGGCTTTAACTACGCCGCTTTTTACAAGCTTAATAGACTGACATCTAGGGCATTTTCTTTCTTCCATAGGCCGAAGATAAATGGAATATCTATACTTAATTTGCATAACTATACTAATTTAGCGCAATTGTCATTTTTTGGAGTGACACTTTGTACTACCTTCGCCTTGTAAACCAAACAACTATGAAAGCGTCTTACCAACTAACTACATTAGAAGCATACCGCGCTGCTTATCAAAAGAGCTGCGAAGACCCAGAAACTTTTTGGGCAGAAATCGCTGATCATTTTACGTGGCAAAAGAAATGGGATAAAGTACTCGACTGGAATTTTAAAGAACCGAAGGTGGAGTGGTTCAAAGGCGCGCAACTAAATATCACCGAAAATTGTTTAGACCGCCATTTAGCCACCCGAGGAAACGAGGCGGCTATTGTTTGGGAATCCAATGACCCAGAAGAACACCATCGGGTGCTTACCTACAATGAATTACATTTTAAAGTACAACAATTTGCCAACGTCCTTCTCAACAATGGCGTACAAAAAGGTGACCGCGTGTGCATCTACATGGGTATGGTGCCAGAATTGGCAATCGCCACGCTGGCTTGCGCCCGTATTGGTGCTATTCATTCCGTTATATTTGGCGGTTTTTCCGCACAGGCCATTGCCGATCGGCTGGAAGACGCGGGTGCTGAATTTATAGTGACCTGCGATGGTGCTTTTCGTGGAGCCAAGGATATACCACTCAAAGGCGTTATTGACGATGCGTTAGTTGGCAATAAAACCATCAAACGCGTGATTGTCTGTACCAGAACACGCACACCTGTCTCCATGTTAAAGGGCCGCGATGTCTGGTGGGAAGACGAAATCAAAAAGGTGGAAACGATGGGTAACCCCGCCGTAGCTCCTGTTGCCATGGACGCCGAAGATATTTTGTTCATCTTATATACATCTGGATCTACGGGTAAGCCTAAAGGCGTAGTTCATACGACTGCCGGCTACATGGTTTGGACGAACTATACTTTCGTAAATGTTTTCCAATACCAACCAGGGCAGGTTCATTTCTGCACAGCCGATATCGGTTGGATTACCGGTCATAGTTATATCATCTATGGACCGTTAAGTGCTGGCGCCACCAGCCTGATGTTTGAAGGCGTTCCAACTTGGCCCGATGCCGGTCGTTTTTGGGAAATTGTCGACAAATACAAAGTGGATATTTTATACACCGCACCAACGGCCATTCGTAGCCTCATGGGTTTTGGATTGGAGCCGCTTAAAGACAAAGACCTCAGCTCTTTAAAAGTATTGGGTTCAGTAGGGGAGCCCATCAACGAAGAAGCTTGGCATTGGTTTAACGAACACATCGGCCATCAAAACTGTCCGATTGTAGACACCTGGTGGCAAACAGAAACCGGCGGTGTCATGATTTCAAATCTCGCAGGGGTAACCCCAGCAAAGCCCGCACACGCAACGTTGCCATTACCGGGTATTCAGCCTTGTTTGGTCGATGAGAATGGCGCCGAAATTGAAGGCAATGGTGTCAATGGTAATTTGTGTATTAAGTTTCCTTGGCCCGGCATGATTCGCAGTACTTATAAAGACCATGAGCGCTGCCGTCAGACTTATTTTTCGACCTACGAAAACTTGTATTTTACCGGAGACGGTTGTCTGCGCGATGCCGATGGTATGTATCGCATCACCGGAAGGGTAGACGACGTGCTCAATGTCAGCGGTCATCGAATTGGTACAGCGGAGGTTGAGAATGCGATCAATATGCATGCGGGCGTCATTGAAAGTGCGGTTGTTGGCTACCCGCACGATATCAAAGGACAGGGCATTTTTGCATATGTCATCATTGAGGATACCCATGGTGACCTCAACTTAACTAAATTGGATATCCTTCAAACCGTTTCCCGCATCATTGGACCTATTGCCAAGCCAGACCAAATTTTATTTGTTCCTGGTCTTCCCAAAACGCGTAGTGGCAAAATCATGCGCCGTATTTTGCGTAAAATTGCAGAGGGTGATACCTCCAATTTAGGAGATACGAGTACACTGCTTGATCCGAGTTTGGTGGATGTATTGATTGAGATTAAAAATTCATAAAAACGAAATCTAATTTTCATTTTATGAAAATATACGCTTGATGTAAAGGCTTTTATTTTGCCTTAAAATTCAAGCAATGAAAATAAAAATCCTTTTTTTATTAGTGGTGGCCCCATTATTTTTAGCCGCCCAACAGTCTTTGGTTACACACTGGGACTTCAATTCATTAATCAACGATGCTAATTCAGCCTCAGGTACCGATTTGCCCGTTTCGGGTACCGGTGCAATCGCTACCGTTGGCGGATCTACTTTTAGCTTTGCCACAGGATACACAGGAACTATATTGCCAGTAGAAGCCAATACTACTGATAATTCAGGCTTCAACGTGTCTGGCTGGCCTGCCCAAGGAACGGGTAACAAAACGCGCGGTATCCAAATCAATGCCAATACGACAGGTTATGCCCGCATTGGCGTTTCTTTTTGGCAACGACTAAGCAACACAGCACCAAATACCTGGGTGCTGCAATATACACTTGATCATACCGGTGCAACTACGGGTGGAACTGCGGTTTGGGTAGATACAACTGTTTTTACATTTGTGCCCCAAGCGACGGGCACGGGTGATACCTGGCATTTCCGTTCGGTGTCTTTTGCCGCAAATAATAATTTTAACAACAAACCCAATTTAGCTTTCAGATTGGTAGCTGCTTTTGATCCAACAACGGGTACTTTTTTGGCGGCGCGCTCGACAAGTACGTTCTCTACTACAGGTACTTCGCGTTTTGATTTAGTTCGGGTTTTTGAGGCTCCTGTTGATGCGTCAATTGCCGCGGCAAGTAATTTTATTGCGGTGAATGAAAATGTGGGTACCGTTAATGTTCCTGTAACGATTGCAAACGCCAATCAAGCTCCGGTTACCATCAATTTTGGTTTTTCAAGTTACCACAACGCCACTGTTAACAATGATTTTACCTGGACAGGTTCTTTAACAGTGCCAGCTGCAAGTAATGGCGTTTTCAATTTACCGATTCAAATTACCGATGACTTAGACGCTGAAAAAGCAGAACGCATTATCGTAAAGATTCTGAATTCCGACAATGCAACAGCTTCGTTGACCAACAACTATTGTATCATTTTTATCAAAGACAATGATTATGTCGCGCCAATGCCAACCAATGAATTGAATTTACAACTTTTATCCAGTTTTTCAAATGGGGTAACAGGTGCCAATTCTGCTGAAATTGTTGCATTTGATCCGAGTACCGACCGTCTGTATATTGCCAATAGCATTGGTCAAAAGTTAGATATTGTCAATTTTAGTAATCCTTCGGCACCTGTTCTCTTGAACAGTATTTCGATGGCTACATATGGTGGTATCAATTCGATTGTTGCAAAAAATGGTATAGTTGCAGCTGCCATAGAAAATGTGAATCCGCAATTGAATGGTGCAGTCGTCTTCTTTGATCAAAACGGTGTTTATCAAAACCAAGTTAGCGTCGGGGCAATGCCTGACATGCTTACATTTAATCAAGATTTTTCCAAATTACTCACCGCAAATGAAGGTGAGCCAAATGCAACGTATACAGTTGATCCTGAAGGATCGGTATCCATTATAGATCTATCGGGCGGTATTACAGCGCTGACCCAAGCGAACGTAACAACTATTGGTTTAACTTCATTTAATGGACAAGAAACGACTTTGCGTGCTCAAGGAATTAGAATATTTACTTCGAGTGCAACGGTTGCACAAGATTTAGAGCCAGAATATATCGCTATATCAACCGATAATACAAAGGCTTACGTTACCATGCAAGAAAACAACGCACTGCTAACGATTGATTTACAAACAAATAGTATCGTATCTCTTACACCTTTTGGTTATTCATCTTATGCAACCGGTTCAAATAATGCATTGGACGCCTCAGATCAAAGTGGCATGATTCTGATCACAGGTGATCTGCCAATAAAAGGGGCCTATATGCCAGATGCAATGGCTTACAGAACAATTGGTGGTCAAGGTTATTTATTCACGGCTAACGAAGGCGATTCTCGTGAATTTGGCTCAGTAGTTGATGCCAATCGAATATCCTCAGCTACATTTAACAACCTAGATTTAACAGCTTTTCCCGATGCCTCAATTCTCAGAAATAACAAGTTCCTCGGACGATTGTCTGCATTAAAATACTCAGGAGATACCGATGGTGATGGCGACTACGATGAACTTCATGTGATGTCTGGCAGGTCTTTTAGTATATGGAATCCGGTGACCGGGTCACAAGTTTTTGACTCCAAAGATTTAATAGAGCAAATTATTGCCAATCACCCAACTTTTGGGAATTTATTTAATGTATCCAATACGGTCGGAACTCCGGCGCTCAAAAACCGCTCCGATGACAAAGGCCCTGAGGTAGAGGGAATCGCAGTACATCAGTTTAATGGACATACCTACGTTTTTGCCTCTTTAGAACGCGTTGGTGGTGTTATGGTATTCAATGTAGATAACCCAAGTACACCTGTTTATGTAGGTTACGCCAACAACAGAAGTGCAAGTAATCCGAATGGTCCTGATTTGGGCGCAGAAGGGATCATTGTTATCGATGCACAAGATTCACCTAATGGTCAGCATTTATTGCTTTTGGCCAACGAAGTAAGTTCTACGCTTTCAATTTACCAAATGAATTCCTGTGCAGTGGCTTCTGGAGCTATAATTACAGCGCCAACCAATCAAATTTGTGTAGGCGCATCGCTCAATTTAAATGTAGCAAGCCAAGCAAACGTATCTTATCAGTGGTTGTTCAATAACCAAGTCATTACGGGTGCCACTACGAATACAATTAATGCCAATGCAGCAGGTGTGTATAAGGTTGCTGTGCAAAATAGTACTTTAGGTTGTATGGATACATCAGCGGTTTTTAACCTCACCGTAAATCCGCTTCCATTGGTCGATGCAGGTCAGGACATTACCGTATGTTCTGGTGCAGTAGTCAATTTGGCTGCAACCGGTAATGCGACGACTTATGTTTGGAATAACGGTCAGAGCGGAACATCTTTAGTCATTAATACACAAGGATTTGCTGGAAACAATACTTATTCCGTGTTAGCAACCAACACAACCACCGGATGTCAGGCTCAAGATGCGGTTCAAGTAACAGTGAATGCTTTGCCGTTGGTGGATGCCGGACCAGATTTAATCATTTGTTTGGGAGATTCCATTTTACTGAATGCCAGCGGTGCTCAGACCTACAATTGGAATAATAATTATACAAATGGAGCGTATATAACGCCAGGAGCAGGTCTTTCGAATTTGGTGGTTTCAGGGGTAAATAGCTTAGGTTGTACGGCCAATGATTCATTGGAAATTCAAGTAAATGCTTTGCCTGGAATTTCTATTACGCCTGGTTTATCAGTTTGTGCATCGAATCTTCCGGTCAACCTAGAAGTCAACGCAATTGGTGCTGTTTTATGGAACACCAACGAAACTACGAATTCCATTTCCGCTGGATCGGCAGGTATTTATTCTGCCACAGTAACCGACTTGCTTACGGGTTGTCAGAATCAGGCAACAACTGAGCTTCAAGTTTGGCAAAATCCGATAATTGATTTGGATTCTGCTTATGGGGTATGCAGTGCCAATTTACCCTACACGATTAACGCTTTGGGACAAGGAAGTAACTTGACATACATGTGGTCAAATGGACAAACAACACCGACACTTAATGGAAGTCAGCAAGGTGTATTTACGCTTGCGGTAATTGATGTCAATGGTTGTCAAGCGAGCGCACAAACCCAAGTTGAAATACTAAATTCACCAAATGTGAATGCAGGTGAAGACCAAGTTGTATGTGAGGATCAATTTCCGGTGACTTTAGCTGCCTCGGGAAGTGCTAACGCCATCCTTTGGAATACGGGTTCTAGCGCAGCATTACTAAGTGTAAGCTCTCCGGGCGTTTATGTTTTAACAGGTACAAATACCAATGGGTGTAGCGCTCAAGATACAGTTGAGATTACATCAGATCCGTGCTTGGCTATTGAGTCTCAAGAGGTACCCTTTAGTGTCTATCCAAATCCTGTTTCAGAATCACTCTTTTTGAATGTTTCTGAATTACCGAAAAATTTGGCACTCTACAGTACAGAAGGTAAACTAATGCTGCAGATCAATGCGCTGTCTGATTTTGTTGAAATCGACATGAGTCTTTTAGCCAGCGGAGTGTACATTTTAGAAATCACTCTAGATTCGGGTATTTATACCCAAAGAATTGTCAAACAGTGATTATATCAAGTCCATTGAAAAGGAGCACATTTCGTGCTCCTTTTTTTGTTATCAACAAGTTGCTTTTGAAAGAACGGCGCAAACATAATCTAGGCTTAAAACCGTGGTTACAAAGGGCGACGAACTTTGATAAAAAAACACGATGAAGCGTAAACTTGATTTAGTAATTCTCTCTGATGTTCATTTAGGAACCTATGGCTCTAGGGCTGCTGAGTTGGTAGCTTACCTTCAAAGTATTGATCCACAAACGCTGGTTTTGAATGGAGATATCATTGATATCTGGCAGTTTAGTAAACGTTATTTTCCTGCCGCACACATGGAAGTACTCAAGACTATTGCAGCGTTGCTCACAGCTGGCACTAAAGTGTATTACATTACTGGTAACCACGACGAGATGTTGCGCAAGTTCAAAGGTTTCAAAATGGGAGGTCTCGAAATCCAAAACAAGTTACTGCTCAATTTACCCACGGGCAAAGCATGGATTTTTCACGGCGATGTTTTTGATACAACGATGAAGCATTCTAAATGGGTCGCTAAATTAGGTGGCAAAGGTTATGACCTCCTTATTGTACTCAATACCTTTATGAATTGGATTTCTGAAAAACTGGGTAGGGGTCGGATTTCACTGTCACAAAAAGTCAAAGACAGCGTCAAAGGGGTTGTTAAATACGTCAATAACTTTGAAGAAACAGCTGCTGAAATTGCGCTGTGCTCCAATTATCAATATGTGGTTTGTGGCCATATCCATCAGCCGCAAATCAAGATAATGCGCGGAAAAGATGGCGGAGAGGTCTTGTACTTGAACTCCGGTGATTGGGTAGAAAATTCAACAGCTTTAGAGTACCATAATCAAAAATGGACGCTGTATCGTCACGACCGTAGTTTGGTTATGAATCAGCAAGTCATCAAGGCAAAAAACAAAGAAGCACTCAACTATGAGCAATTGCTACAAGAAGTAATTGCCGGACTTCAAACCAATTGATATGAAAGTCTTGTATGCCATTCAAGGAACTGGAAATGGACACTTGAGTCGGGCGCATGAAATTGTGCCCCTTCTTCAAAAACATGTTCAAGTAGATACGCTTATAAGTGGCAACCAGTCCCAAATTAAGGCGGCATTTGATTTGACGCATCGCCGCACCGGACTGACGTTTTCGAGCGGTAAAAACGGAGATATAAGTATTTTAAAGTCGCTACAAAATACCCATCCGGTCGATTTCATTCGGGAAATCCGTTCCTTCCCGATCAAGCAATATGATTTGGTGCTTTGCGATTTTGAACCTGTTTCGGCTTGGTCTGCGCTCATTAATGGCGTCCCGTGCATCGAGTTGAGTCATCAGGCTGCTGTGGTACATCCGTTAGCGCCGAAACCGGATAAAAAAGCCACATTTGGTCAATATATACTCAAGCATTATACGCCTGCACGCCACCGATTTGGCTTTCATTTCAAAGCTTTTGACGAACGAATTTTTACGCCGGTGATTCGCAAAGAAATTCGACGCGCCAACACAAGTAACCAAGGCCATTATACGGTGTATTTACCAGGTTATCACGACGATGTTCTCATGCACTTTTTACGTCAGTTTGATGTCAAGTGGGAAGTCTTTTCAAAACACACCACTTTTTCTTATCGGGTCGATAATGTCTTTTTTGAGCCCATTAGTCAAGATCGCTTTCAGCAAAGTATGGTGCAGTCGGCTGGTGTGCTGTGTGGAGCTGGATTTGAATTGCCCTCTGAGGCCTTGTTTCTTGGAAAAAAAACAATGGTCATACCCATGAAAGGGCATTATGAACAAGCGTGTAATGCACTCGGTGCGCAGGGTGTAGGCGCCAGTACAATTTCCGATTTGGATTTACTGCATCACCGCCAAATTAATTTATGGCTTCAACAGCATAAGCAAGCAACCATTTGCTATCCAGATCAGACCGAAGAGATTTTAGTGGCCATTCTTACACAATTTCAAAAAGAGGGTAAGTCTGCTTATGAACCGCAAGTTCAGTTCGAAACTTTGGCTCAAAAACTCGCGTTATTGCGTTATTTCTTCTGAGGCTTGCTTGTAATGGTTGTAAAGCTCTTGTTGTGCATGAAAAGGCGGGAGGTTGCGTTTTGAGTACGCGTTTTTATAGTCTGCCGAAATACTCCTGGCCTTTACACTGCCGCGCAGCTGGAAGTCGAAAATCAAGTCAATTTGCTGCTGAATTGCTGGGTCTTTGATAAGCGTTCCGACCTCTATGCGCTGATCTAAGTTGCGTTCCATCCAGTCGGCACTGGAAATGTAGTAGGTTGGTTTACCATTATTTGAGCAAATCAAAAAGCGTGCGTGTTCGAGGTAACGGTCGACAATACTAATTGCAGTAATGTTCTCGCTGAGCCCTTTAACGCCTGGTTTTAAGCAACATATGCCGCGTATAATGAGTTCAATTTGAACGCCTGCTTTGCTAGCAGCATATAGCTTTTCAATTAATTTGATGTCTGTCAGGTTGTTGATTTTGAGTCGGATATGTGCTGGTTTTTTGGCTTTTGCGATTTTAATTTCATTGTCAATGAGTGCCATTAATTTGCGTCGCGTATTAAAAGGCGAAACTAAAAGATTCCTAAACGTGTGTCGCTCTAGGTTGTTTTCAAGCATGCCAAAGACACGGCTTACCTCCAAAGAGATGTCTTTATCTGCGGTTAATAAGCCTAGATCAGTATAGACAGTTGCTGTTGCTTCATTGAAATTACCGGTCCCGATATAGGTGATGTACTGTGTTTTTCCGTCAGAAATTCGTCGTATTTGCAATAATTTGGAATGTACTTTTAGGTGCTGAAGACCGTAAATTACATTTGCTCCGAATTCTTTTAATCGGTTACTCCACCACAAATTATTCTCTTCGTCAAAGCGGGCTTGAAGCTCAAAAACAACAGTAACTTGTTTGCCATTGAAAATACAAGCCAGTAGGGCGTTCATGACCTCCGAGTTTTTAGCTACCCGATAAATATTGATTTTAATTTCTTTGACTTTTGCATCGAGGCTGGCTTCGCGAAGAAGGTCAACCACGTGGTCAAATTGTTGATATGGAAAATGCAGTAGTATATCTTTCTGCGTGATTTTTGCCATCAGACTTTTGCAACCAATTAGTTCGGGATGAGCTACAGGATCCTGTTTGGCAAAACGGTATGCAGGATTTCCAAAATCCGGGAAACGCATAAAATCCTTGAAGTTGTGATAGCGTCCGCCTGGAATGGTATTGACCCCTTTTTTTAACTGGATTTGCTGCAAAATAAAATCGAGTAGGTCACTGGGCATTTGTGCATCATAGACAAAGCGAACAGGTAAGCCTTTTTTGCGTTGTTTGAGGCTTTTCTCGATTTTTTCAAAGAACGATAAAGACAAGTCATCGTCTAAATCGAGTTCAGCATCGCGGGTAAATTTAAAGGTAAATGCCTCGATGTGTTGTGCATGCAAGAGCGCGAAAATTTCTCTTAGATGCAGTCTGATGATGTCGTCTACAAGAATTACTTTGGTCGTTTGTTCTTTTTGAAGAATATAAAAACGACTGTATTCTGTTGGTATTTGGATCAGGGCGTACCGAACCTTAGTTTTAGTCTGGATTTTGATGCCCAGATAAATGGCGTAGTCGCGTAATTTTGGAAGCGGTCTCTTTTTATCCAGGAGGATAGGGAAAATAATGTGCTTGAGCTTGTCGTGAAAAAAATGTTTCAATTCGCTTAATTCAGCAGTGGTACAGCCGTTTTCATCAATAAGCTGAATGCCGTCTTTTAGAAATTCGTCTTTGATGTTGGCATAAGCTGTTTCAAAAAGTTGTTGCTGGCGCATGACGACTTTACGAATCTCTATGTAGAGTTCTTCGGCGGTTCCTTTATAGCCCACAACTTTATCATTTTTAACTTCAATAATGCGTTTAAGGTTGGCTACACGAACGCGAAAGAATTCATCTAAGTTATTGGAATAAATGCCGAGAAATCGCATGCGTTCTGTAAGTGGTACAGACGCATCTATGGCTTCTTGGAGTACGCGTTCATTGAAGGATAACCAGCTGAGTTCTCTATTAATCAAATTCATATTACAAAGAAAGCCTTGTCGAGAGAATCGACAAGGCTTTTTGTATTAAGGTTTGGTTAAACTTCTAACTTTTAGAAAGTAAATTTCGCGCTGAAGTTGAAGTTGCGCCCAAAACCAGGGAATCCATATGCAAATGCTGTACCGTCAAGGTCAGTGGCATCTGATAAAAATTTAACATTGGTTAAGTTAAATGCCTGTGCACCTAATGTGAGTTTGCGGTCTCCAAGATTGATGTCGTAACCAATGCGCGCATCTAGATTGTAGTATGAAGGGATTTGATACGCATCGATGCGATCTTCCTCATCTGTTTTCTTAGAAGGGTCAAAGTTGGCATAAAATTTATCATTGTATACCCAGGTTGCACCAATATAAAGTCCTTTTGTAATTTGATAACGCGCTTGTATACCGAATTGATTTTGCGGCGCATCGCCAACATGAATACCATCTACATAAGAGGTAACCGTTACAGATTGAGTAGGATCAATTTCTGAATAAACAGTGGCATTGATGTCGCCAATCCAACGCCAGTCGCCTAAAGAGACAACGCCTCCTAGTTCAAGGTTTTTAATTGGGCGTGTATTGAACTCGATTTCAATTCCTTTGTGCGTTGCGTTTGCGCCAGTCATGAGTGCACGGGTAATTGTTCCATTTGGACCGGTGATATTACCAGAAAGCAATGATTTATCTTTCCAATTAGTGAGGTAAGCATTGAATTTAATGGCCACTTTTTCCGAACGGAATCCATAACCCAATTCAAATGACTCTGCTTTTTCATTCACTAGATTTTGAACAACATCATTGCTGTTGTTTACAAAAACAAACGTCCAGAAAGGCGCACGCGAGAATTTACCAGCATTGAAATACACATTGTGATTGGCATTGATGTTGTAGTTGGCGCCGCCTTTGAACGAATAGCCAAAAATATTTACTTTTTCAGAAAGTTCCCCACGACCAGTTGTGTCATTGATATACAACATGCGGTCAACTCTTTGGTTGCTCGTCATATTTGCGGCACCTGTTACAAACACCGATAGCTTGTCTTTACTGTATTCAGCTTGCCCGAATAGACCTGCATATTTCACCAAACCATCATTGTCATAGGCAACACGCTGATCTACAGGTGTAACATGAAATACATTGCCATAGTTTGATGCGTATTCATGTACACCAACCAAACCATTAACAGCGTCGTAACGTGCTGTGCCACCAAGTAAATCTCGGACTTCGCGGAAGTGTTCACCGCGATAAGAGCGGGCATCCAAACCTAATGTAAGGTCCACAAATTGGTTTACTTTATGATTTACCGTTGAAATCAATCCAGTCCAGTAGTGGTTGTTAACCGAGTTTCTTTGAGCGTATTTTACACCGCCATTGGTTCCATCTGGGTTGGCAACGTTGTAGTCGTAAGCCGCTTGAATGTCCAAAAGACCCTCTGCCGTTCGCGTGTAGGCCGAACCCAAGCGTCCTGAGCCGCCTCCGTGTCCGATTGAATAGTAGAGAGAGCTGTTTACTGTTGTTTTTTCAGATAAATTCCAATAATGGTTCAAAGAAAACTGCGGCTTGTGGTAATAATTGACGCGGTCATTAAACAAGGTGCCATCCGAAAAGTAGCCGTAATCCCCGTTATAGCGGATATCTAGGGTGTCGTATTGTCCTGGCGTAAGCCCTGTGCTGCGCTGGCCATGCGACTGCGGTGCACCAATACCAGTTAGTACCAAACGGTGTTTGTCATTGAGCTGCTTTGCGAGTGTAAAGAAATAGGAATAACCATTGATCCATGTTCCATCTACGTATGAGTTGCCGGCGGTTTTTGACAATACGGTAGTCAACGCAAAACCGTTATCCATCAAACCTGTCGATGCATAAGCCATTATTTTGTATTGACCGTAATCGGTAAGTGAAGTCATTACCGAAGCGCCAGCTTTTGCATCGGTGGTTTTGGTAATGATGTTCATGGTGCCGCCCACAGAATTGATTGCCAATTTTGAAGCACCTAATCCGCGTTGTACTTGTATTGTGGAGACAGCGTCGCCCAAGCCCGCCCAATTTGACCAATATACCCATCCGTTTTCCATGTCATTCACAGGAATTCCATTGATGGTAACGGCCACATTTCGCTGGTCAAACCCACGAATATTGATACGAGAATCGCCAACGCCACCACCGGTTTTTGTTGCATAAACCCCGGGAGTTACCTTGAGCACCTCCGGAAGTTCAGTAGAACCACCATATACCTCAGAAATTTGTTTGGCGTGAATTGTTGACATCGCAACTGGTGTTTTACGGTCCTTGCCATAATTGGAAATCACTCGGACTTCTTTCACACTTTGCTCTCGGGAGGTGTCGATATCGGTACCCACCTGACCAAAAGCTACGTTCGCTGCCATTGAAAGTAACGAACCAACTAATAATTTTCTTTTCATCATAAAGTAGTTTATTGATTGCAACAAAGTTGAAAAGGATTTATAGTTCGCTCATCAAGCTTATGTTATCTTTTTATAAACATACTTTTACTTTTTAATAGCATTACTTTCATTCATCCATTGAAAATACAAGTGATAGCCGATTCTAATGTTGTTGATAGAAAAGCAAAAAAAAAGCCTTGAGAATCAAGGCTTTGAAGTGGGGGTTGACGGGTTCGAACCGCCGACCCTCTGCTTGTAAGGCAGATGCTCTGAACCAGCTGAGCTAAACCCCCTTTTGAATTACGAATGCAAAGATAGGAAATTATTCATAATTCAAAATAAATTAACGAATTATTTTAGTAAAAAACGAATAACAAACTTGCATTTGCTTCACTTTCAATTCATTGCTATTTGCAACCATTCCGAATTCTTTTCGTATACTTGGCCTTATGCGCCGCAATAGGTATGTCGTATTAGGCTGGTTAATTGGCCTCAGTTTAATTTTTCAAGCTTGTGAGTTTGGCGCCAATCGCCGTTTGCAAAAAAAAGATTGGAAACAAATCAAAGCACTGGGCAAACTCACTGTCCTGACTGAAAACGCTACACTTTCCTTTTTTGAATTCAAAGGCAAGCGCATGGGCTTTGAATACGAAATTTTAGATACTTTTTGTAAGGCCAACGGCTTAGAGCTCGAGGTCAAAGTGGTCGATAAACTCGGAGATTTTGTGCGTTTATTGCGCAAAGGGGAGGGCGATATCGTGGCGGCCAATTTACCAATAGGCCTCAGGCAAGAGCGCTATTTTGCTTATTCTACACCTTATTACCAAACCTACCAGGTGTTGGTACAGCGCAAATCCGATTCATTATTGACAGAACCTGCGCATTTAGCGGGCAAACGGGTTTATATACGTAAAAACTCGGCTTATGAAAAACGCTTGTTTGCGCTCGAAGAAGAAATTGGAGCCCATATCGACGTGCGTTATATGCCTACGCTACCGCTAGCAGAAGATTTAATCGAAGAAGTCGTGAATGGCCGCATATCATATACATTGGCACATGAAAACCAAGCGCGCATTGCCAAAGACATGCATCCACGGCTCGATATCTCTACTCGTATGTCTTTTGAGCAGCGCATCGCTTTTGCCATGCGGCCCAAGAGCAAAGCACTTAAAAAACAATTGGATGCTTTTCTTCAAAGTTATATCGCCTCAGAGGCATATGCACAGCTCAAAAAAAGATATTTTGACTACATCAGCGCAAGTCCTACGGAGTTTTATTTGACGCCAAGAGGAGCGCTTTCTCCATTTGATGTTTTGTTCAAGAACGCCGCTAAAAAATACGCCTGGGATTGGAAAATATTGGCCGCTATTTCGTTTAAAGAATCTCGATTTAATCCGAATGCCCGCGGTTTTGGTGGTGCTTACGGCCTCATGCAATTCATGCCCAATACAGGCCCTCAATTTGGTGTGTTTCCCGATTCGAGTCCAGAGGCCCAAATCAATGGTGGCATGCGTTATTTAGTATCCATGAGTAGACGTTGGCAAAATATAGCCGATGAACGAACGCGCCTACAATTTATTTTAGCCTCTTACAACGCCGGAATGTGTCATATCGAAGACGCTCAACGCTTGGCAAGTGCAGCTGGTTTAGATCCAAATAAATGGGAGGGAAATGTAGAACTGATGGTTAAAAAATTAGACGAGCCTAAGTTTTACCGCTCTGAGATGGTGCGTTGTGGAGCCTATCGAGGGAATGCCACGTCTTATGTGGCAACCGTATTGCGAATCTACGACCGCTGGAAATAATGACCGAACCGCTTGTCTTTGTTGTTCAAGGCCCCACGGCTTCTGGTAAAACGCTTTTGGCCATTGAGCTAGCGCAACGATTTCAGACAGAAATCATTTCTTTTGATTCGAGGCAATTTTACCAAGAATTAAATATTGGCGTAGCAAGGCCTACTGCCGAGGAGTTAGCTGCGGTTCAGCATCATTTCGTAGCTACACATTCCATTCAGACACCCTTAAACGCCAATGAATTTGCCAAACAAGCCCAAGCAAAATTCACGGCACTTGTCAAACAAAATGGTGCAGTGGTGCTGGTGGGTGGTTCGGCCTTATTTGCCGATGCACTGCTCTTAGGGCTAGATCCGTTGCCTCACGATCCGTCGATTCAGCAAAAATGGCAAGCGTTTTACGCGCAAGAAGGCCTGAGCGCCCTACAAAACGAATTGGCTCAAAAAGACCCCGCATTTTTTGCGCAAATAGACCAAATGAACCCTGTTCGTTTGCTACGTGCGTTAGAAGTGGTCGAGTTAACAGGTCAGTCGAATTTAGAATTGCGTGGTGGGCCTAAAGCGGATCCGCCAAACCTACGACGCTTTTTGATTGACTGGCCACGCGAAGAATTGTATGCAAGGATTAACCGTCGCGTCGATATAATGATACAAGAAGGTTTAGAGCAAGAGGCGAGGTGTTTTTATCCAGATCAACAAAAATTACAGGCATTACAAACTGTTGGTTATCAAGAGTTTTTCGATTTTTTTAATGGGCAAATTAGCCGTAATGAGGCTATTGAAAAAATCAAACAGCATTCGCGCAATTATGCCAAAAGACAACTCACCTGGCTCAAAAAGTATGCGCAGATCCATGCACTGAATCCGCACGCAAAGCCAACTATAATTGATCAGGCCTTGCAAAGAATTGGTTAAAGAAATGTTAAAAAGAAGCCACGAAGCTTAAATTCCAGCATTTTCGTAGGTAAACAGCAGAACTCATGAAACATATATTGCTCCTTTTTTCGTTGCTATTGGTGCAACACTTCAGTGCTCAAAAAATAAAGTTAAAAGTTGAAGGTCAGAAAGATACAACAGTTTATTTGATCAAATACTTTGGTTCAAAACTCTTTTATGCGGACACCGCTGAAATGAAAAATGGCGAAGTTATTTTTGACGGCGCCAAGCAAAAACCTGGTATTGTAGGTTTATTTTTGCCAGGACAGCGCTATTTTGAGTTTGTCTATAATAACGAAGACGTTCAACTCACCACCAAAGGCCCGGACTTCATGGCCAACATGGTGATCAATAAATCTGAGGAAAACAAAATTTTCATTCCTTACGTCAAATTTATTTCCAGTAAAAAAGGCGAGATTGCCAAACTTTCAGAAGAGCGTGCGAAACTCAAGCCTGAAGACGCCGCTTATGCTACCTTAGGCACTCAAATCGATGTGCTTACCAAAGAAGTGGAAAAATACCAAGCAGATTTAGTTGCAGCGCACCCGACGAAGTTGGTAGGAAAAATAGTCAAAATGTCAACAGAGGTTGTGGTGCCCGAGCCACCCAAAGATGCCAATGGCAACCTGCTCGATTCCAATTTTCGTTACAAGTACTATTTTGCACACTATTGGGATAACACCGACCTCAAAACCGATGCATTGGTGAACAATCCAATTTTTGCCAATAAGCTCGAGTTTTATTTTGGGAAGCAAATGATGATTCAACATTGGGATACCATCATTAAGTACGCTTTTGCCTTTTGTGATGCCCTAGATCCAAAATCGAGAATGTACGAGTATTCAGTAGGGTGGATTGCTTCTACTTACGGAAAAAGTGAAATCATGGGTATGGACAAAGTGTACTATTACATGCTCAAGCGTTATTTCTGTACCAAAGATGCCTCTGGTAAGTCACCTGCTTTTTGGGTTGCCGAAGATAAATTCGAAGATTTGTGCGAAAACCTCGACAACAAAATGAATACAGTAATGGGGATAAAGCCGCCGAATCTCATCATGCGTGACACCTCAGACACCAAATGGCTCGATTTTTACAGTCTTAAATCTGAATACACCATTCTCTATTTCTGGGATCCAGAGTGTGGTCATTGTAAGAAGGTAACGCCAAAAATCCAGACGCTCTACACTGAAAAATGGAAGAATCGCAATATCGAAGTTTTTGCTGTAGGCAAAGGTGTGGGCAAGGATTTTGAAGCTTGGAAGAAATACATCCACGACAACAAACTCACGTTTATCAATGTCGCGGTAACCAATTCTATTTACGAGATTGCCAAAGCGACCCCCGAAAAACTGGTTCCGTTGTATCCAGGAGAAAAAGGAAAGCCCACTACGCTCCAGAGCTTAAATTACCAACAAACCTATGATATCTATTCGACGCCAAAAGTATTTGTGCTCGATAAAGACAAAAAAATTATTGCAAAAAACTTATCGGTTTCGCAGTTAGAAGATATGCTCGATAAGCTTCAAAATAAATCCGATGCGCCCAAATTGTTTCCGCCAGATCCGGAAGAAGATGAGCACATGCAAAAAGACTAAATGACCTACACAAATCTCCTAGCGCAACTCAAAAGCCAAGACAACTGGCTCATTACCACTCATAAAGGCCCAGATGGCGATGCTGTAGGTAGCGTTGTTGCTTGGGCAGCACTGGCCCAACAACTTGGCAAAAACTACCTTATTGTTTTTCCGGATCAACCTGCTGCTTATTTGTGTCCATTTCTTGAAGGCTATAATTGGGAGGTTTTTGCCCAAGAAAACAGCTACACACAACAACTGCTTTTTGCCCTAGATTACAATGCACCAAGCAGAGTAGGCGATCCGATGTCGGTATTTGTTACGGATTCTAACGCCACAAAAGTCATGCTCGATCACCATCCTGAACCTGCCGATTTTTGTGAGTATACGATTTCCGATACAGCGGCTTGTTCTACTACTGAAGTGATCTATAAAACACTTGAAAAGCTGGATTTAGTGCATTTGCTCAACGAGCCAATGGCCAAGGGCTTGTATCTCGGACTGGTTACAGACACAGGTTCTTTTCGCTTTCCGTCTGTTTCAGCCTACACACACCGAATGGTGGTTGCACTGCTCCAGACTGGTCTGCAACATTTTCTCATTCACGAGGCCGTTTATGATGTCAATAGTGTTACGCGCTTGCAATTGCGTGGTTATGCTATTGCAGAAAAGCTGGAGCTTTTTGCCGACAAACGCATTGGTCTGATCAGCCTTAGTAAAGAGGAGCTCAAGCGTTTTGCTTATCAAAAAGGTGATACCGAAGGTTTGGTGAATGTGATTTTATCAATAGAAGGTTATGAAGTAGGGGTTTTTCTCATGGAAACCGATGAAGGGGTGAAGTTATCTTTTCGTTCCAAAGGCGGTCGGTTTGTCAATGCTTTTGCGCAAAAATATTTTGCGGGTGGCGGACATCAGTATGCTGCAGGCGGTTTTTCTAGTGGCACACTCACAGAAGTTTTACCGCTACTCAAAAATCTTTTGGATCAATTGTAAGTTAATGAAGGCCGTTGCAACCATTTTATTGCTGTCGTTTATACCGTTGGTCGCGTGTCGCAGGCCCGCAGAACCAAACCAAGACAAACAAAAATGGAGTTCGGCACATTCCGTAGATTTCAATCAAGAACTGAGCATCCGAGAAAACCTAAAAATTGAGACCTTTTTGGCGCATTTTACCCAATTAAAAATGACCAAAACACCTTCGGGTTTGCGCTATCACATTTACCACAAGGGTCTAGAGCAACTGCCACTAGCAAAAGATGGTCAGCAAGCGCTGGTTCGTTTGCAGATCGGCCTGCTCGATGGCACTATCTGCTATCAAACCAAGCCCGATGAAATCGAACGCATCACGATTGCGCATTCCGAAAAAGAGTCTGGTATTCACGAAGCCCTACAATTGCTTCGAAAAGGCGATCGGGCCAAACTCATTTTGCCGAGCTACTTGGGTCACGGCTTGCTTGGTGACCGCATGAAAATTCCGCCACAAAGTATACTCTATATTGATCTTGAACTTATTGATTTACAATGAAAAATATTTTCCTTTTTATACTGATACTGACCTTTTTTGCTTGCACCGATAGCGAAAAAAGCAAAAAAGACACCAAACAAATTACCAAAGCCAACACCCAAGATCTTACCGAACTTGACACGAGTGTTGAAGGATCTAAAAAAAACTTGATCAACTTTGAAAAAGGGAAGGTAGACAAAACCAAGAAGTTGTCGAGCGGAATAGTTCTTAAATGGATTGAGCGTGGCAACGGGCCTGGCTTTAAAGCAGGCGAAATGGCGCTCATCGATTACCGTTTGGGGACCCCTGACGGTAAAATCATTGATGGCAACAACCGTATCGAATTACCGTTTATCCCATTTGTGGTTGGCTACAGCATGCAAACACCAGGTTGGGATCTCGCTTTTGCGCATCTAAAAGTTGGGGATTTCGTCAAAATTGAAATTCCGGCTGTTTTGGCATATGGTGCCAAAGGAATTAAAGATGTGTTGGCACCCAATACACCTAATTGGCTTTATGTGAAGGTACTTTCTAAAATCAAACCGAGTATAGATGCTGATGGCATACGCGCATGGAAACTTGCCGACGGCCAACCTTTTACTTTAGAAGAAGGCGGCGCCAAGGAAATTGCATATGAATACGTCGCCTCGACACCAAATAAAGCAAATGCAATTGTGGCGCGTAAGTTTCCGCAGCGCTATGTGGTCGGTCAAAAAACAGCTGTTCCAGGGCTGCGTAAAATCCTTAAAAATGCCTTGCAAGGAGAGCGTTATTACCTGATTTTACAACCTGAGCAAGCCTATGGCAGCAAAGGCTATGGCAAGTCTATTGGGGCGAATGAACCCGTTTTCTTTTTACTCGACGTTGTTGGGGTCAGGTCCATATCGTAGGAAATCACTAAATTTGCAACGTAAAATTTGATTTTGAAACTGTCCATCTTTGCTATCTTCCTGTTTTCTGTGCTTGGCTTTCAGCTGCGTGCACAACGCGCACTTGATACAATAGAAACCGCGGCTGGTAAAGTCGTGTTGTACAGCAATAAAACGTGGGCTTTTCTTCAAGTCTCAACCTTCGACGGCATCATGAACCCACGCATTCACGCCCAAATGAAAGCGCAAGATCCCAGTTTTAACCATCCGTGGAGCAATGAAGTTTGTTTTACAAGTCGCAATGACATGGGGAAACTTAAAGATACCCTTTGGCTTTGTGTCAACAACGAATCTGACCAACATTTTCACATGCCAGCTCCAGGTATTGTTACTTCTCGTTATGGTCCTCGTAATGGAAGAAACCACAACGGCATCGACATCGATTTGGAAACTGGAGACACCATTTACGCAACCTGGTCAGGAAAAGTCCGCTACGCCAAATACAACGACGGCGGTTATGGTAATTTGGTAATCATC
>JBJTNX010000081.1:0-9345 GCA_046074325.1 Sphingomonadales bacterium | reverse complement strand
CGGTAACCTAATTGCGCAAATTTGTTGAGCATGGCAATGCTGTGATCCAAGGTTGGGGCGCCGTCGTCTATGCCCGGAATAAGGTGCGAGTGCATGTCTACGCCCAATTTTGATAAATCAAAGGGAGTCTTTCGCTTGCTTGGGCCGAAGAGGGATTGTAGGATGCTCATTGCTTGTGTAAATGTAAGAATTAGTCGTTTACATTCAGAAAAATTACTTAGTTCGAATTAATTTAACGCTATCGATTTTCAATATAGTAAGATGACGTTCGTTAGCTCCGTTATTCTCAAATTATGAAGTTAAAAAATTCTGTTGTCAATAATGTAGAACAAATTATTGAAGATGCTCGACAAAAGGCCATTCGGAGTGTTGATTTTCAGAGAGTTTTAATGTATTGGCGAATAGGAAAGGTCATATTTGAGGAAGAACAAAACGGAAGGGATCGGGCGAAATATGGTAGTTTTTTAATCAGGTCAATTTCTGATAAATTTTTACCTATTTACGGAACTGGATTTACTAAAAGACAACTTGAGTTAAACAGGCAGTTTTATAAGTTATTTCCAATTGCGAACGCACTGCGTTCGCAATTGTCCTGGACACATTATCGTATATTAATAAGAGTTCAAAATCTACAAAAAAGAGAATTTTATATTGCAGAAGCGACTAAAAATAATTGGACCGCTAGGCAGTTAGAAAGACAAGTAAATAGTCAGTTATTCGAGAGACTACTATTAAGTAACAATGTGGAAGATGTCTTAGAGGTTGCAAGAGCTGAGAAAATACCGCTTACTGCCAAGGAAATTATCAAAGACCCTATGGTTTTAGAGTTTTTAGGGCTTCAGAAAGCATCAGCTTATTATGAAAAAGATATTGAAGGCAAAATATTGAATCATCTACAAGAGTTTCTTCTTGAATTAGGAAATGGTTTTACGTTTGTAGCTAGGCAAAAAAGGATTCATATTGACGGAGATGAGTTCTTTGTTGATTTAGTTTTTTACAATAGAATATTGAATTGTTTTGTTCTATTGGAAATTAAAACAGCTAAGCTCATGCACCAAGATTTAGGTCAACTTCAGATGTATGTAAATTATTTTGATCGGTATGAAAAGCAAGTTCATGAGAATGCTACAATAGGTATTATTCTATGTGCAGATAAAAATGATATGATGGTCAAAATAACTTTACCTCTTGAGAATCAAAATATCTTAGCGAGTAAATATCAACTCTATTTACCTTCTGAAAAACAACTTATGGAAGAAGTCCGTAAAGAGTGTTTATAATTTTCTAACGCCCAATATACATCTTTTCATAATACGCTTGGTAGGCGCCGCTCGTGACTTTTTTAACCCAATCTTGGTTGGCTAAATACCAGTCGATGGTGTGGTTGAGGCCTTCTTCGAAGGTGACAGAGGGTTGCCAGCCAAGTTCGGTGGCCAGTTTGGTGGCGTCGATGGCGTAGCGTTTGTCGTGGCCAGCGCGGTCGGTAACGTAGGTGATGAGTTCAGCAGATTTGCCTTCAGGCCTGCCCAATTTGGCATCCATGCAACGGCAGAGGTAGTGAACCAATTCTAGGTTGGTCCATTCGTTGAGGCCGCCCACATTATAAGACTCACCGATGCGGCCGTTGTGGAAAATAGCGTCAATGGCGCTGGCGTGGTCTTCTACCCAGAGCCAGTCTCGGATGTTGTCACCTTTGCCGTAGATGGGCAACGGTTTGTTCTCGATGATGTTGTGGATCATCAGAGGAATGAGTTTTTCAGGAAAATGATGAGAGCCGTAGTTGTTGGAGCAGTTGCTCATTTTGATCGGCAAGCCGTAGGTATGAAAATAGGCGCGCACGAAATGATCCGAAGACGCTTTCGAAGCCGAATAGGGGCTGCGCGGGTCGTAGGCGGTGCTTTCTTCAAACAAGCCGGTGTCACCGAGGCTGCCGTAGACTTCGTCGGTAGACACATGATGAAACACGTGGTTTTGTTCTTGGCCCCAGGCAGCACGCGCAGCTTGCAAGAGCTGAACGGTGCCCACTACATTGGTCATGACAAATTCCATGGGCCCTTCAATAGAGCGGTCTACGTGGCTTTCAGCTGCCAAGTGAATGACGTCCGTAATTTGGTGGTCGGCAAAAATGCGCTGTAGCGCAGCTGCGTCGCAGATATCGGCGCGCTCAAAGCGGTAGTTGGGAGCGCTTTCTACGTCTTGGAGGTTTTCGAGGTTACCCGCATAAGTGAGTTTGTCAAGGTTGACAATCAGGTAGTTGGGATAGTTTCGAACCAATCGACGAACTACATGCGAGCCAATAAAACCTGCTCCGCCGGTAATAAGTATGTGTTTTGAGTAGTTCATTTTACAACGACCAATACGTTAAATCATGAATTTGATTGCGGTAGATGCCCTTGACATCGACAAAAATACCTTTGCCGTCTTTGAGTAAAGTCTTGAAATAAGCTTCGTCTAGTTGCATGTATTCGCGGTGGTTAACGGCTAAAATAATGGCGTCGTAGTCCGAGCGCAGGGTGGTGGAGAGGCTCACGCCGTATTCGTGTTCCATTTCGGAAGAATCGGCATGCGGGTCAACGACATCGACATTGATCTGAAAAGACTTGAGCTCTGAAATAACGTCGATCACTTTAGAATTGCGGATATCCGAAACGTTTTCTTTGAAGGTAGCACCCATGACCAATACATGCGCTTCTTGAATGATTTTTCCTTGGGCAATGATTTTTTTGGCAGTTTGCTTGCCGATATAAAAGCCCATGGAGTCATTGACATAACGCCCAGAGTTGATGACTTTTGAGTGGTAACCAACTTGCATGGCTTTGTGCACGAGGTAATACGGGTCTACGCCAATGCAGTGGCCACCCACAAGGCCCGGGTAAAACTTCAAGAAGTTCCATTTGGTGCCGGCCGCCTCGAGCACATCAAAGGTATTGATACCCAATTTATTGAAGATGATCGAAAGCTCATTGACCAAAGAAATATTGACGTCGCGCTGTGTGTTTTCGACAATTTTGGCCGCTTCGGCTACCTTGATACTTGTGGCGCGGTGTACGCCGGCAGCCACCACCAATTCGTAGGTCTTGGCGATTTGATCCAGGGATTCGTCGCAGCAGCCCGAAACAATTTTGATAACGTTTTGCAGGGTGTGTTCTTTGTCTCCGGGGTTGATGCGCTCTGGGGAATAGCCCACCATGAAATCTTTTCTGAACTTCAGGCCAGATTCTTCTTCGAGGATCGGAATGCAATCTTCTTCGGTACAACCAGGGTACACGGTTGATTCAAACACGACGTAATCGCCTTTTTTAAGCACCTTTCCAACGGTGCGGCTGGCCCCTAAAAGTGGTTTGAGATCGGGCAGGTTGGTGTCGTCGATGGGGGTGGGCACGGCTACAATAAAAAAGGTAGCCTCTTGAAGGTCGTCGATGTTGCAGGTAAATTCAATGCTGCGGTTTTCAAAGTCAGCAGCGCTGAGTTCGCGGCTGGGGTCTTCACCGCGCTGCATTTGACCAATGCGGGCGGCGTTGATGTCAAATCCGATGACGTTGATGCGCTTGGCAAATTCAAGTGCGATGGGCAAACCCACATAACCTAAGCCAATGACGGCCAGTTTACTGTTTTTATCGATGAGGTCTTGGTAAATCATGTGCTGGTTTTTAAGCGTTGAATTGCGCATCGCGAACTGCGTAAATGCGCTCGATGATATCGACGACTTTCATGCCCTCCAAGGCATTGGTGGTTGGAGCCGTGCGGCCCTTTAACGTGTCGATGACGTTGGTAATAACGTAGTTGTGATTAGCCGCAGAGCCTTTGTAAGGGCCGTAGTCATTGCCGGGGTTGGTTGGGGCCAGTTCAGGCATTTGGTAGCCGCTAATATTGCAGACTTCTACTTCGTTCATGTATTGGCCGCCGATCTTGACCGAGCCGTTTTGGCCAATGATGGTCATGCTCGATTCCAGGTTTTGGTTGGCCACAGAAGTAGAGTAGTTGAGGCTGCCCATACCGCCGTTCACAAAATCAAAGCTCACAAAGCCGGAATCTTCGAAGTCAGTGTAGTCTTGGTGGTTGAAATCGGCAAATTTGCCTTGGATATTTTGGATGTCGCCAAAGAGCCAGTACATGATGTCAATGAAGTGACTAAACTGCGTAAAGAGCGTGCCGCCGTCCAAATCTTTGGTGCCTTTCCAGCCGCCCGCTTTGTAGTAGCGTTCGTCGCGGTTCCAGTAGCAGTTGAGCTGCACCATGTAGATGTCGCCCAGGACTTTTCGGTCAATGAGGTCTTTGATCCAGACCGATGGCGGCGAGTAACGGTTTTGCATCACGCAAAATACTTGCTTAGACACCTGCAGCGCTTTATAGATAATGGCTTCACAGCTTTTGGTGCTGAGGCCCATTGGTTTTTCGCACACCACATGTTTCTTGGCTTCTAGGGCCAATAGTGCTTGGTCGGCATGTAGGCCGTTGGGTGTACACACATTAATGACATCGAAGTCCAGGCCGCTGGCCAGGAGCTCTTTGATATCGGCAAAAAAGGGCACCTTGAAATCTAGGGCGTCGCAAGCTTCGGCACCACGGGGGTCTACAAGGGCTACGAGTTCGCCTTCGGCGTCGCGGCGGATCATTTCGGCATGGCGTTTACCGATGTGTCCGGCGCCGACTACTGCAAATTTAATTTTACTCATGTGTTCTGTTTACGATTCCGTTTGCTAATTGGTATTGTTGTCCGCTTTCGGGGCAAGTGGCGCGCCCGTCGGTGTCAAATTGCAGGCGGTGCCCGTATTCGGACATCCAGCCAATTTGGCGAGCTGGGTTGCCGACCACAAGCGCATAGGCGGGTACGTGTTTGGTGACCACCGCGCCGGCCCCAATAAAGGCGTAGGCGCCGATGTCGTGGCCGCAAACAATGGTGGCGTTGGCGCCAATGCTGGCTCCTTGGCCTACGTGGGTGCGCAGGTAGCTGGCGCGGCGGTTGACTGCGCTGCGCGGGTTAATGACGTTCGTAAACACCATGGAGGGGCCTAAGAAAACGTCGTCGTCGCAAATAACGCCGGTGTAGATACTCACGTTGTCCTGGACCTTAACATTGTTGCCCAGCACGACATCAGGGCTAATGACCACGTTTTGGCCAATATTGCAGGCTTTCCCGAGGGTGCAGCCTGGCATGAGGTGCGAAAAGTGCCAAATTTTGCTGCCTTCTCCGATGTGGCAGCCTTCGTCAATTACCGCGGTTTCGTGGGCAAAGTAGTTCATTATTTGGTGATGTATTGGTCAAAATTGTTGTGGTCGGTCTGGCGCAATTCGTCTTCAGACAAACTTCTAAAGTAGGCATAAGTGCGCTTGAGACCTTCTTTGCGGTCTATTTTTGGTTCCCAGCCCAGTAAAGTTCTGGCTTTGGTGATGTCTGGTTGGCGTTGTTTGGGGTCGTCTACGGGTAAGTCTTTGTAAACGACTTTTTGGTTGGTGCCGGTCAGGGCTATGATTTCTTCGGCAAACTGCCCAATCGTGATTTCATCGGGGTTCCCGATATTGACAGGGTCTGGGCAGTCGGAGTGCAGCAAGCGCACAATGCCTTCGATGAGGTCATCGACGTAGCAGAAGCTGCGCGTTTGAGAGCCGTCGCCAAAAATAGTGAGGTCTTCACCTCTGAGCGCTTGTCCAATAAAAGCCGGCAAGACGCGGCCGTCGTTGAGGCGCATGCGCGGCCCGTAGGTATTGAAAATGCGCACAATGCGGGTTTCTAGGCCGTGGTAGGTGTGGTAGGCCATCGTGATGGCTTCTTGAAAACGCTTGGCTTCGTCGTAGACGCCGCGCGGCCCCACCGGGTTTACATTGCCCCAATAGCTCTCGGGTTGCGGGTGCACACTCGGGTCACCGTAGACCTCAGAGGTACTGGCGATCATGAGGCGTGCGCCTTTGGCTTTGGCCAAGCCCAGACAGTTGTGGATACCCAAAGAACCCACTTTTAGGGTCTGGATTGGAATTTTGAGGTAGTCTATTGGGCTGGCCGGCGATGCAAAATGCAAGATGTAGTGAAGCTCACCAGGAACGTGTATGAATTTAGAGACGTCGTGGTTGTAAAATTCAAAATTGGCCAGCGGGAACAAGTGCTCGATGTTCTTGAGGCGTCCGGTAATGAGGTTGTCCATGCCAATGACATGATAACCATCCTTTAAAAAGCGCTCGCAGAGGTGCGAGCCCAAAAAGCCGGCTGCGCCGGTTACTAAAACACGTTTCATGAGTTTCTTAGTATTGTTTGTCTTCCGATACTACTGTAATAAAAGCCTTTTTCAGTGAGTTCGTCTAAATCGTAGAGGTTGCGGCCATCAAAAATAACGGCGTCAGCCATGAGGTCTTTCATGGCGCGGAAATTCGGGTTGCGGAATGCACTCCATTCGGTGCAAATGAGCAGTGCGTCGGCACCGGCAAGCGCCGCGTATTCGTCGGGGGCGTAGGTAATTTGCGCGCCAAAAATACCTTTGACGTTTTCCATAGCTTCGGGGTCGTAGGCGCTGACCACCGCACCTGCTTCTAGCAACGCGCGGATCATGTACAACGCTGGGGCCTCGCGGATGTCATCGGTATCTGGCTTGAAGGCCAAGCCCCAAACCGCAATTTTTTTGCCGCTGAGTTCTCCTCTAAAAAAGTTGCGCATACGCGGAAAAAGAACGGTTTTTTGGTCTTCGTTGACCTCCATGACGGCCTTTAAAATCTTGAAATCGTAGTTGTGGTCTGCGCCTGACTTGGCCAAGGCCTGAACATCTTTGGGGAAGCAAGAACCGCCGTAGCCAATGCCCGGAAACAAAAAGCGCTTACCAATGCGGCTGTCGGCACCAATACCAATGCGTACTTTGTCGACGTCGGCACCCACTACCTCGCAGAAATTGGCAATTTCGTTCATGAAGGTAATTTTGGTGGCCAAAAAAGAATTGGCTGCATATTTGGTGAGCTCCGCAGATTTTTCGTCCATGAAATAAATGGGGTTGCCTTGGCGCACAAAAGGCTTATAGAGGCTTTCCATGATTTTAGCGGCGCGCTCATTGGAGCAGCCAATTACCACGCGGTCTGGCTTCATGAAATCGGCTACCGCATAGCCCTCGCGCAAGAATTCTGGGTTGGAAACCACCGCAAATTCAACTTTGGCATTGGCGGCAATAGCGGCCTGTACTTTGTCGGCGGTGCCTACCGGAACGGTACTTTTGTCCACGATGACTTTAAAATCGGTCAGGATTTTGCCGAGTTGGTCAGCTACGCCTAAAATATAAGATAAATCGGCAGAGCCGTCTTCGCCGGGCGGGGTGGGCAAGGCCAAAAAGATGATTTCGGCATCGGCCACACCTTTGGCCAAATCGGTGGTAAAATGCAAGCGACCCGCTTTGATATTGCGCTCAAAAAGTACGTCGAGCTCTGGTTCGTAGATTGGAATTTGACCTTGTTGCATTTTTTCGACCTTTTTTTGGTCGATGTCAATGCAGGTCACCATATTACCGGTTTCAGCAAAACAAGTGCCGGTAACAAGGCCTACATAGCCGGTGCCTACTACTGCGATATTTTTCATTTAAAAAAAGCGATTACGTTGTCTATGATATATTGGAGTTGCTGCTCGTCCATTTCGGTATGGATCGGCAAGCTAATGACCTGCCCGCAAAGTTGTTCGGTGAGGGGCAAGTGTAAGTCTTGTAAGTCAAAAGAGGCAAACATTTTTTGACGGTGTGCCGGTATTGGGTAGTAAATCATGTTCGGTATGCCCGCTGCCTGCAAGTGTGCCTGCAAGGCGTCGCGGCTGTGGCCGCTGAGCTTGAGGGTGTATTGGTGAAAGACGTGCTTGGAGTCTGGGGCCCGAAAGGGAATTTCGACACCCGGAATTTGTGCAAACGCGGCGTCGTAGGCCGCAGCCACTGCACGGCGGGCGTCGATGTAGTTGTCGAGTTGGCGCAGTTTAATGCGCAACACCGCAGCCTGAATGGTGTCTAGTCTGGAGTTGCAACCCACGACGTCATGGACGTACTTTTGTTCTTGACCGTGGTTGGCAATCATTTTGATTTTTTTGGCCAGCTCGGCGTCTTGGGTGTAAAGTGCGCCGCCGTCGCCGAAGCAGCCGAGGTTTTTACTCGGGAAAAACGAAGTGCAGCCGATATGGCCAATAGTGCCGGTTTTTTGAACGCTGCCGTTGGTCAGGTGGTAGTCCGAGCCAATGGCTTGGGCGTTGTCTTCTACCACAAACAAGTCGTGTTTTTGCGCCAGTGCCGTTATAGCGTTTAGGTCGGCGGCCTGACCATAGAGGTGTACTGGCACAATAGCTTTGGTGCGCGGTGTAATGGCAGCTTCAATGGCCGACACATCTATACAAAAAGTTTGGGGATCTACCTCTACAAACACAGGCGTGAGGCCCAAGAGGGCAATGACTTCTGTGGTGGCAATGTAGGTAAAACTCGGTGTAATGACTTCGTCGCCAGGCTGCAGGCCCAAGGCCATGAGTGCAATTTGCAGCGCGTCAGTGCCGTTGGCACAGGGAATGACGTGCGCGGCACCTAAGTAAGCGCCTAATTCTTGCGCAAAATGGCCCACTGCTGGGCCATTGATAAATGCGGTTGTGTTGATGACCTCAGCGATAGCGTCGTCTATGGCGGGTTTGATTTTTTGGTATTGGGCCGAGAGGTCGACCATTTGGATTGGTTTCATACAGGTTTGGCTTGCGCCTGCAAATTAACGGATTATTGAGAAACTAACGCGTCTGTTGGCGGCATCTACCTCTAAAGTTTTGCCCGGGTATTTGGTTTCGGTTTTGCCTCTAAAGCTGACCACCAAGCGCTCTTTGGCAATGCCTTTGGACACCAAATAGTTGGTAACCACCTCGGCGCGGGCTGCAGAAAGTTTGTTATTGATGTCGTCTTCGCCGTCGGTATCGGCATGGCCGATGACACCGATTTTGAGGCCTGGGTTGGCGTTCATGTAGGTAACGAGGTTGTTGAGGGTGCCATGATAGGCGTTGTTGAGGTAGAAAGAACCCTTTACAAAAAGCACTTCATAAATACCGGCGTCGGCAAGTGTTTTGGCGTCGTCGATGTATACTTTAACGGTATCGCCTTTGACAACTTCTACGCGCGTTTCATAGCGCTCCACAACGGTATCTATGGTTTGCATTTGGGCCTTGAGGGCGTCTACTTGTTTTTGGAGCTCGGCTATTTTGGCGAGCTCGGCTGCTTGTAGGCGTGGGGTGTAGGTCCAGTCTGCGTGGGTTTTGGCTTTGCCGAGGTAATAATTAAAGCCAATAGTTGCAGAGGCGTAATAGCCACTAAACCCACCGCCCTGAACAGGGGTAGCTTCAAAATCAAAGCCGTTGTTTTGGCGGAT
>JBJTNX010000080.1:0-4867 GCA_046074325.1 Sphingomonadales bacterium | reverse complement strand
AGGTAGTCGGCTACTCTGCGCACAAATTGACCACCGAGTGCGCCATCTACTACACGATGGTCATACGAATGAGACAAGAACATTTTGTGGCGGATACCAATGAAGTCACCATCTGGTGTTTCTATGACAGCCGGAACTTTTCTGATGGCACCCAAAGCAAGAATGGCAACTTGCGGTTGGTTAATAATTGGGGTACCCATGACGTTGCCGAAAGTACCAACATTGGTTACTGTGTAGGTTCCGCCTTGGATGTCTTCAGGCTTTAGCTTGTTATTACGGGCGTTGTTGGCCAATTCATTCACGGCTTTTGCCAAACCAACGAGATTCATTCGGTCTGCGTTTTTAATGACCGGAACAATGAGGTTGCCACTCGGTAAAGCAGCTGCCATACCAATATTGATATCCTTGCGTTTGATGATATTTGTACCGGAAACAGAAACGTTGATCATCGGGAAATCTTTGATCGCTTTAGCGACAGCTTCCATGAAAATAGGCGTAAAAGTGAGGTTTTCACCTTCGCGTTTTTTGAATTCGTTTTTCATGCGCTCACGCCACTTGACAATCGTGGTAACGTCGGCCTCAACGTAAGAGGTGACGTGTGGCGATACATGAACAGACATGACCATATGCTCGGCAATAAGTTTGCGCATGCGGTCCATTTCGATGATTTCGTCACCGCTGTTGGGTACAACTACGGGTTCTTTGATTTGAATGCTGCCTTGGCTTGTTACTACCGGAGCTGCAGCTGGTGCAGCAGTTGAAGCTGATACAGGAGCAGAAGCCGCTGCTGGAGCTCCTTGACGGTTTTCAAGGTAGGCAAGCATGTCCTTTTTGGTCACGCGACCGTCTTGACCTGAACCCTGGATTTGTGCGAGTTCAGCAGCATTTATATTTTCTTTTTGTGCAATGGTACGCACCAAAGGTGAGTAAAAACGGCCATCGGCACCTTTGCTTGAGGTGACAGCCGAGGCGCTACTCGTGTTGGTAACAGCCGTGTTTGCAGGTTCATTAGCAGGAGCCGAAGGCGCTGCGGCAGGCGTGGCAACCGGAGCTGGAGCCGTGGCGCTTGGGCCCTCAGTGGATAAAATGGCAATGACGTCTCCAACTTGGGCAACTTGGTCTTTTTCAAAAAGTATTTTGACAAGTGTTCCTGCTGCTTCAGACGGCAGTTCGTTGTCTACTTTATCAGTGGCAACCTCAACAAGTGGTTCGTCCATGGCAACTGTGTCACCGATGTTTTTAAGCCAGTTGGTAATGGTTGCTTCTGTGACGCTTTCTCCCATTTTGGGAAGACGAATTTCTATTTCTGCCATGTTGTGTGAATTGATGTCGTTGATTTGCTTGCAAAATTAAGCAAAATCAAACAAATATTAGCGTGCTTCTTGGTCGAGGGCACCGAGTTGGTTCCAGACCGATTTCAGGTCGAATTGTAAACGGTAAGATTTCGTGTAAATAAAAGCCTGTATGTCAAAAGCTTGGTCGTTATTAAACTGAGGCTTAAGTATGAATAATTTGCCTTTTTTGAACTGATTGTGTCCTTGGCCAATTCCAACAAAAGAATAACGTCCAATCAAGATGCGAAACAGGTTGCTCAGGTAACGTCTTTTTGCGGAATAGATCCAGATCGTTAGTGGGCTCAACAAGCACAGGACCATAGCGAGTATGACATCAAAGATACGCTTGAGCCTTTTATTTGCGGGCAATTGCAGGGCATCAAAATGTAAGTCATAGTAGGCGCCAGCTTGGTCTATCGACGAGCTTCCAATGAGATAACTGGTGTTGGGTTGTGCTATTTTGTACTCGAGGTCTTGGTCAGAGGTATCGGCCATGAGCTGGATGATCCGCGAGGCCCCAACGTCTTGTGCAGAAAAAATGAGCTCATTGAGTTGGTGTACGCGTATGATGTCGTCAATTTGGTTGTTCTGAGCCAGTTTGTCTGCATCGATTGGAAGCAGTATATCGATTTGAGGATAGGTGGCGCTTAGCAAAGTCGAAATGCGTTGAAATTCTTCGGAATTAGCAATGATGCCAAATCGTTTTTTGGGTAGCTTGCCTAAGTCTAGGCGTCCTATGGTGAGCAACTCGTGCAAACCCCGCGTCAGGTAGAATGCAACCAAAAAACCGGCTGCACCGAGCAGAATAAACAATCTAGAGAATTGCCATTCTTTCGGGAAGAGCGCGTATGCAACGAGAATAGCGACTGTGCCCAAAAAGGTACTCTTCCAAATCTGAGTACTGCGGGTGCCTTTGTCATAAAGGCCAAACAACCAAGCGCAAAACAACCAAGTTAAAATATAGCTCGGAATCAACCAATCGTAAGCCCAATCTGGAAATTGAATTTGTTTGGCTTCCCATTGTTTGCCAAGAAAATGTAAAAAAACAAAAGAAATAAGGGCATCGATTGAAGGCCAAAACAAACGCAACACAAGTCTTTTGGCAATAGAGGCAGCTGCTCTTAAGTAAATTGCGGTATGAATAGCGATCGAAAAGATGCGTGCATAGCGCGCGGAGAAGTGTTTTTTGGCAAAAATGACCATTGCGTTGTAAAAGACAAACACATAGTTCAAGGACCCCTTTTTGGTACTTTCTCCTTTGTAGTGAATGATCTTAGTTTCGGGAAAATACACATTGGAGTACCCTCCTTGTTGAATACGATACGATAAATCGATGTCTTCGCCGTACATAAAAAAGGCTTCGTCGAGTAAACCAACCTTTGAGAGCGTTTCGGCACGCATCAGCATAAAGGCACCGCTCAATACATCGATTTCATGAATTTGATGTTCATCAAGGTAACCTAAGTGATAGCTTCCAAATTTTTTACTTTTAGGAAACAACTTTGAAAAACCGAAGATTTTATAAAACGAGACGGCAGGTGTCGGGAGTCCACGCTTGGATTCAGGTAAAAAACGGCCTTTTCCATCGAGCATGCGCACGCCCATACCGCCTGTATTTGGATGTGTATCCATGTATGCCACACATTTGTCAAAGGTATCTTGCTCGACAACCGTATCGGGATTGAGCAACAAAACATAGCGCCCTTTACTTTGCAGAATAGCTTGGTTATTGGCCTTTGAAAAGCCGACGTTTTCCTTGTTGGCAATCAGATTGACTTTAGGGAATTTTTGACGAATGAATTCAACTGATCCATCGACACTGTTGTTGTCTACCACAAAAACCTCGATTTGAAGTTTTTTGCTTGCTGCCAAAACACTGTTCAAGCATTGCTCCAAGAAATTGACAACATTATAGTTGACAATCACCACACTGAGGTCGAATGGCTTGTCTGGATTCATTTTTGTGCGATACAAGAAATTTCGATATTGACGTCCAAAGGCAAACGGGCAACTTCTATGGTTTGCCTCGCTGGTGGAATATCATTGAAAAATCGAGCGTAGATTTGATTCATGGCAGCAAATTCGCTGAGGTCTTTCATGAATATACTCACCATAGTGACATCTTGAAATTCAAACCCGGCTTCCGAAAGCAGCGCACCTACATTGCGTAAAACCCTTTCGGTAGCTTGCTCAATGTTATTGATTTCGAGTTCTCCGGTGGTCGGATTCAGTGGAATTTGGCCACTGATGTAAAGCGTTTGGCCTTTGAGAATGGCTTGGCTGTAAGGACCAACCGGTGCAGGTGCATTGGGGATTTGAATGGGTTTCTTTGGTGTCGACATGCCAAGTGCTTGATTTTACTACTTTTGCAAAGTAACAAAAAACAAGCTACGTGAGGGTTCTTTTGATCGATTTTTATGACTCGTTTACGTACAATCTAGCCCATTATTTGGAGTCTTTGCCAGTAGAACTTTCAGTTTTACGCTACGATGCCATTGATGCATTGGCTTTAGTTCACTTCGATGCCTTTGTTTTGTCACCGGGGCCGGGTTTGCCACAAGAGAAAGCAGGTTTATTTGCTTTTCTCGAGCAGCATGTCGGTCAAAAACCCATCCTTGGCGTTTGTTTAGGAATGCAGGCCTTAGCCGAATTTTTAGGTGCCACTCTTGAAAATCAACAATCCGTAAAGCACGGTGTGGCCGAAGAAATAGAAATCATGCATCAAAATGGTTTGTTCAGTGCTTTGCCTAAACAAATAGAAGTGGGTTTGTATCATTCTTGGAAGGTAAATTGTCCGGCACATTGGGTTAGCGCAAAAAGTAAATCTGGCGTGAATATGGCTATAGAACTACCAGAAAAAAAGGTTTACGGCGTACAGTTTCATCCAGAATCCATCATGACCCCTCTCGGTAAAGAAATTTTACAGAACTTTATCCAAATTGCACGCCATGAATAGGTTTTTTGTTTTCTTATGTTTTCTCTTGCTCTCTCTTTGGTCATTTGGGCAAACTTGCACGGGCTACTGGATTACCATAGACGACGCTACGGGTTATAAAAAATCGATTGTCGAACTCTACAAAAAAGAAGGTGTGCTTTACGGCAAGGTCGTTTACATATACAAAAGGGGCAAAGACGGGCCGCATTCAAAATGCACCGAATGCAGTGGTAAATTATACAATCAACCCATTATGGGGATGCTTATTGTAAAGCAAATGCAATGGGATGGAAGCCAGTGGGAAAACGGCACCATCCTCGATCCGGACAACGGAAAAACGTATGATTGCACCATGTGGTTGAATGCTTCGGATAAAGACAAACTCAATGTGAGAGGCTACATTGGGCCTTTCTTTCGTACCCAAGAATGGATTCGGACGGATAAAATTCCTGTAGACTAGAACTTATTTGTTTAACTTTTGTTGTTGTTTTGTATTGTCAAACTTCAACAAAATGAAATCATTTCTCCTATTTTTAATTTCTTTCATCCTTACATTTCCAATTTTTGCCCAAACCGGTGTGCTCTCCGGTAAAATCAC
>JBJTNX010000079.1:0-8062 GCA_046074325.1 Sphingomonadales bacterium | reverse complement strand
TGGTCAGAAGCTGAAAGACTTTCGAATGTGATCAACACCACCTCAAATGAAGAATCGGTGCAAATTCATCCGGATGGCAAAACCCTTTATTTTGCCTCTAGAGGCCATGTTGGACTCGGTGGCTCCGATTTATTTGTCAGTACACAAGACGCCAAAGGAAACTGGAGTAAGCCAGTCAATTTAGGTTATCCGATTAACACGCGGTTTGATGAAAACTCACTTTTAGTTTCGGCTCTAGGCGATATCGCTTTTTTTGCTTCGGACCGAGAAGGTGGCTTTGGTGGGCTCGATATCTATTGGTTTGAACTACCAAAAGAATTACAGGCCGTACAAACTTTTTATTTTGAAGGCACCGCCTTTGATGCGCTTTCCAAAAACAAATTACCTGCCTACATTCAGCTCACCGATTTATCCACGGGTCAACGGGTATATGAAGGTAATGCCGATGCCTTCGACGGAAAAATCACCTTGCCTTTGCCGATAAATCGGAGCTACGCTGTATTGGTCAATCATAAAGGCTACCATCCATTTTCTTTGAATTTTGACCTGACCCAGAAAGAAAATGCACAAAGTTATATCCTGGAAATGCCACTTAATCCGCTGCAATCGGCCGCTGAAAATATACTCAACAATGTTTTCTTTGATCTATCTAAGTCCACGTTGCGTCCTGAATCGAAAGTGGAGCTTTTGAATCTGGCGAACTACCTCAAGAACAACCCAACCTTGCGTATTGAAATCCAGGGGCATACCGATAGCCAGGGTGATCCAGCAAAAAATATGCTTTTATCAGAGGCACGATCTAAAGCGGTTGCGGATTTCCTTATTCAAGAAGGAATCGATCCAAAACGACTTACTTTTAAAGGCTACGGGTCTAGCAAACCGATAGTGACAGATGCAGCAATTGCCAAATTAACAGATCCAAAGGCAATTGAAGCTGCACACCAAAAAAACCGTAGAACCAGCTATAAAATCAACCCATGATCCCATTCTTAAGACTCATTCGGATAAAAAACCTCTTGGCAATTTTAATTGCCATGCTCGGGGCGGCTTTTTTCTTGCACAAAGAAAATAAGGACCAATACATTGATTTCAATGCCCTGCATTTTGGCTTACTTCTTTTCTCCACTTTGATAATTGCAGCAGCGGGTCATATCATCAACGATTACTTTGACCTTAAAGCCGACCGCATCAATAAGCCAGAAGCATTAGTTTTGACAAAATACATGAACAAACGATGGGCTATCCTAGCCAACTGGATATTAAACGGAATCGGTTTTCTGATTGCATTGATTTTATCTTGGCAATATGAAAGCCTTATTTTTATTTTCGTACACCTTTTAAGCATCAATCTCTTATGGTTTTATAGTGCCTATTGGAAACGCAAATTGGTCTTAGGCGCGGTGGTCTTGGCAGCGCTACCCGGTTTGGTATTGTTTCTTGTGTGCTGGTTTTTTCAAGTGCTCAATGAAAATAGCGCCGCGTTTTCGCCTTATCATGCACACACCTGGAGCACCTACCTCGATTACCGTTTTATTTATTTTGTGGCCATTTGCGCATTTTTCATCAACCTCAGCCGTGAAATCATCAAAGATATCCATGATATGCCAGGTGATGCATTGATCAATGCCCACACGATCCCTCGTCAAATTGGTGCCAAGAAAGCCCAATTTATGGCTCTTCTCATCCTTCAATTGCCTGGGATACTATTTGTGTTGTTGCAATTGATGACCAACTTTGAACTCCCTACAACCTATGTCAAGTTGGCTCTTGGCGCTACCGAAACTTTATTTATCGGTGGTTTAGCTGCTTATTTTTGGGCGCCTCAGCTCTTGGAAAAATACTTACGATGGATACCTACCTTAGCCATCATTCTCGGTTTAACCTGTTTATATTTCTAACATGCGTCTGGTATTAGGTTCTGCGTCACCCCGTAGAAGAGATTTATTGACTGATCTTGGTTTTGAATTTCGCGTACTTACCGCAGAAGCCGATGAATCATTTGATCCACAACAAAGTCCTGAGGAAATCGTATTGGCCATCTGCCGCAAGAAAATGGAAGCAATATGGCCTTTAGTAGCCCCCGATGAACGACTCATCTGTGCAGATACAATTGTGTATTTAGATGGCAAAGTACTAGGCAAGCCTCAGCATAAAGCAGCGGCTATTCAGATGTTGCAACAACTTTCGGGCAAAACACACGAGGTATATACCGGCGTATTGATCAAAGACGAACTTGGCGAACACCAACTTGTCGATTGTACAACAGTGCGTTTTCAGGATTTGCGTTTAGAAGATATCTTGCACTACATCGAACACCACAATGCCTTAGATAAAGCAGGGGCCTATGGCATTCAAGACTGGATTGGTCAAATTGGGGTTATCGAATTACGAGGTTCGTACACCAACGTCATGGGTTTGCCTACCCAACGGCTTTATCCATTTCTTAAAAATATTTTGACATAAAAAAAACCGCGGGTGTCGCGGTTTTTTTTTATTGAATGTCTTTGCGTTTAGAGCTTTACACTAAACTCTACGCGGCGGTTTTTTGCATCTTTGACCTCTTGATCGTCGTCTTCGCCAATTTCAGTGCTTGGTACTGTATCTGACTTATAGCTCTTGACAATACGGTCTTCAGAAATACCATTATTGACAAGGTACTTAACTGCCGCCGCTACGCGCTTGCGGTCCATATCGAGGTATTCTTCGTTTTCTGCACCAGCTTTGATCTCAAGGGCATCGTTGTGGCCGGTGATTTCAATTCGTAGACTTGGATTGGCATTCATTTGAGCCACAATGAAGTCGAGGTTGACACGCGCGTTTTCAGTCAATGAAGATTTACCTGCACGGAAATAAATGGTTTGGGCTGCAATCTTTTTGTCGGTGTTCATTTTGTCATTGACTTCTGGCGTCTTGTCAAAAACCAAAGTACTGAACGAATCTTCAATTTTTGGCGGTTTCGCATTGAAACAAGCGCACTCAGACGGATTATCAACTAAACGCACAATAATGTTGTCAATGTAGTAATACGCATGTGTAAGGGCATCTGCCTCTGCATCTTTTGGTTTTTTAACGGCCTGAAACTGTGTGTTCTCATTGCGGTCAAAATTGCCAATGGTAAGGAACTTTTCGTCTCCTTTGGCGGTGTAAGTATTACACACTTTCTCCCAACCAAAGAAACCGTTGTACACTTTGTTGAGTTGCGCTTTCATGACGTGATCACCAGCCATATAGATGGCACCTGGCTCGCCATTTGCTGGCATGTCTTTTGAAAAATATACGCCAAGGTTATTGTTGGCAAACTTAGAAGACTCACTCAAAGAAACCGAATATTCTACACAATACGTAAGGCCTTTTTTAAGTGTAACTGGTTCTTTACCTTGCATTAATTGAATGGTGATGTATGAACGCTCACCAGCTAATTTACCCGGTTTGTAAGTAACGATTCCGGCATAAACATTTCCGCCATTTTCTGTGGTAGGTTCTTCAGAGCCGTATACGTTGGCTGGAATTCCGATATCTCCTGTGGCATTTTTTGAAAATAGATCGGCTTGCAGCTCAGTTGGCGAACTGATACCTTTACCTGCTGCAGCAATGCCACCAAGTTCAGTGAGGTCTTCAGAAGCACCTTCGAATGTAATGTTGACGATTTCTTTCTCGTTGGTTTTCTTGCTCTTTTGGGCAAATGAAGTTGTAGACAGCGCTAAAACCGAACAAGCAAATAAGAAGCTACGAATTGGCATGGTTTGAAATTTCATAGTTTTTAACGGTATTTATAAATACTTTAACCTTTTCTGGGTCAATATCTGGATAGACTCCGTGACCCAAATTTACAATATGTCTTTGACTTTTAAAGGAATTGAGCATTTTTTTGGTTTCTTGCTCGATAATTTGTGTGCTTCCATAGAGCACACAAGGATCTAAATTACCTTGTAAAGTCTTTTGAGCTTGAACCAAACTTCGTGCCACAGGTACAGACATATTCCAATCCAGACCAATGGTAGTGCAGGAAAGTTGACAAATTTCAGGCAAGGAAGCAACCGCTCCTTTCGAAAAAACTGTGAGCGGAACACCAACCAGTGCTTCGCAAATTTGTTGTATGTACTTGAGCCCGAACTCACGGTATTGGTCTTCACCGAGAATACCCGCCCAAGAGTCAAATAGTTGCAACGCATCGGCACCGGCATTGACTTGTCCTTTGAGATAAGCAATAGTAGTATCGGTAATGCGCTGTAGTAATTGATGTGCGAGTTCTGGCTGCGTGTAAAGTAACTTTCGAGATTCACTGAATGTTTTTGAACCTTTGCCTTCTACCATGTAGCAGAGGATGGTCCAGGGAGCACCAGCAAAACCAATTAATGGAACGCGGCCGTTCAAACCTGCTTTGGTTTGTTTGAGCGCCTCGAAGACATACCACAAACGATCTTGTACATCTATTGTAGCATCTAGACGATCGAACTCGGCTTGGCTGCGAATCGTGTTTTCAAACCAGGGACCTTTTTGTTCTATCATTTGATAAGGTAAGCCCATGGCCTCTGGAATCACGAGGATATCCGAGAAAATAATAGCGGCGTCAACGCCTAGTAAATCGACGGGCTGAATCGTGACTTCAGTTGCAAATGCTGGGGTTTCGACCAGTTCTTTGAATCCGGAAAGCTTGGAACGAACGGCACGGTACTCAGGTAAAATACGACCAGCTTGACGCATGAGCCAAACAGGGTAGCGCTCAATGGCCTCACCACGGTGCGCACGAAGGAATAAATCGTTTTGAATCATTAGCACAAAGGTACGTAATTACCATTGAATTTCAGGCTTCCCGAGCATGCGCAAAAACGCATTGGTTTTACTAAAATGCGCACAGCCAAAAAAACCGCGATGCGCAGCGAGCGGAGACGGGTGCACGGCCTTTAATATCAAGTGTTTAGATGAATCGATTTGACTTGCTTTCGCTTGCGCTTTGGCTCCCCAAAGGATGAATACAATATTTTCTTTCTCGGTGGCAATTTTCTCTATAACGGCGTCGGTAAACCGCTCCCAACCCCAATTCCTGTGGCTATCAGGCTTCCCCTGCTCTACGCTCAGTACGGAATTGAGCAACAAAACGCCTTGTTGGGCCCAATGCGTTAGATCGCCGTTTTTCAAATCTGGGAGTGCAAGGTCATTTTTTCTTTCTTTCAAAATATTTACTAAGCTTTTAGGTAGCGGCCGAACGTCAGGGGCCACAGAAAAGCACAATCCGTTGGCGTGACCCTTTGTAGGGTAAGGATCTTGACCAAGAATCACGACCCGAAGTGCTTCCCACGGACAAGATTCAAAAGCATTAAAAAGTAAATCCTGAGGCGGGAAAATCGGAGGGTCAGAAAGTAAATACGCCTGCGAAACTTTTTCTTGAAGTGCTAAAAAATAGGATGAATTGAATTGATCCACCAAAATAGGATGCCAAGATGAATCCGAAGGAAAATTCATATTAGTCAAGATCGATCAGGGCCACCCATAAAGTGATCTTACCGTTATCCATGCGAGGCCAAATTGGTCGAATACGACCGTTATAGGCGGCAATACTCAAGTAATCGCCAAAAAAGACCATTGCACTTGGTAAAAATGGGCGCTCGGAAATACGCTCTTCTTTGAATGTTTGACCGCCGTCAGTGCTCTTAGCCCAATAGACATCAGTTCTGTTATCTTTAAAACGACGGCGGTCATAATATACAAAGTGTAGGTCACCTCTGATTGGATCAACAGCCATGTTACACAGGAACTGATGGCGATTTGATGTGTCTTGATTGACACGAATCGGCTCAGACCAAGTTTCACCTAAATCTGTAGACTTCAGCAACCAAACATCGGTGTTGTCTGGACCGCCACGTTGATCCGACCAATTGAGATAGAGGGTGCCATGTTGGGGGCCACCGCTCAAGTCAGAAAGTAAAAAAGGCATGCCATTTGACCGATAAATTCCTGGAATCTGGTAATCCCAGCCGCCAACATGATCAATAACTTTGCGTTCTTCGGCGAACCAAGTAAGACCGCCATCGGTTGAACGCTGAAACATGATTCCTTTGGGTCCGGACCAAGTGACACATATTTCACCATTAGGTCCAAGAGCAGGTACAGCTCCTTCTAGGCTGTTGTCTCCGTCAGAGCAATCGCCATTAAATTTAGATATGCAAAGTGGTGCTGTCCAAGAGAGACCGCGATCTGTTGATTTAGAGAACATCACCATTGAGCTATCTTCCGGATCGGTTGAATCATAGACATCAAATTGGGTCCAGGTCATATAAACCACATTGGTTTTAGGATCGATGACTACCCACTGCTTGTCTTGGACTTTAGCGCCATTTGGCGCAGGAAAAGAGCCTTTTGAAAATTGACCAGGCTTGTCGGCAACTTGGCAAACAATGCGATCAATGCGCGTTGCTTTTTTGTAATCACTCAAGTGAAAATAATACAATCTTCCTTGTTGGTCGTATTGCAAAACCGGATCGCCAAATACACCATATGGGCTTTTTAACGCGCTCGATTTCCAGGTTTTGCCACCATCTGAAGAGAAATGGTAACCTTGTATGACGCTTCCGGCAGAAATTTCATTTGGATTGCGCGGATTAATGGCAATTGACGGCTCGCACTCGTTAAACTGATATTTCGCTGAAACGGGCGGTATTTGGATATTTTTAAAGCTTTGAGCTTGGAGCGTAGACCAAATGAGACTAGCGCAACCAATTAAGAAGTAACGGTGCATTATTATCTTTGATTTGAATGGAATATTGAGGTCGAGTCCATGTTTTGAAAGCGCATTTTGTTGTGAACAATTTACCATCTCGGGCAACTAACAATTCAAGGCTTGCGCCGGTTTGTAAATTATTGTATTTGTTTTCGAGGGAAGCTTTGTTGATGCGGTATCCGTCGCAGGCAATAATTTCGTCACCGGCACTAATTCCGGCATCTTCGGCGGCTGAACCACTGCGCACAGAACGTACTTTAATGAGTTCGCCTTCTTCCAAAGAAAGTCCGAGATTGGTCAGTGCCGCACTATTGTCTGTAACTGTTAGACCCATTGGCTCGAAATACTTTTTGTACGGGATAATTTGCGTGCCGTTGATGTAGTTTGCGAAAAAAGCTTGCATATCTTCTCCGCAATAAGTTGAAAGATCTTGCTCAAATTCTGCCTCAGTAAAACCCCGTTTGAGTCCGAGTGCATATTTGTTATAGAGCAGTTGCATAAATCCGTCTAGACTTAACTTGCCTTTTGATTTCTGAATCAGGTAGGCATCGAGTACAGCTCCCAGCACGGCTCCTCTTGAATAGTAGGTCATGGTGGTGTTACCTGAATTTTCATTTGGGCGATACGCCTTGATCCAGGCATCAAAACTGGCGTGCGCTACTGGCTGAACCCTTGCTCCGGGTGAGCCTTCTACATAATTAATCTGGGACTGCAACTTATTAACAAACTCTGCTTTGGTGTAGAATCCGGCACGCAAGAGCAGCAATTCATCGTAATACGAAGTGATACCTTCCATGACCCAAAGCAATGAAGTGTAGCATTCTTGATCATAGTTGAAAGGGCCTAATTCGATGGGGCGAATGCGTTTGACATTCCACAAATGAAAATACTCATGGGCCACAAGATTGATGAATCCGAGATAATTTGAACCAGAATAAGACCAACGGCTCACACTTAAAACGCAAGAATTCAAGTGCTCAAGGCCGCCTTGACCATCCGTTACATTATGAACAATAAATAAGTAATCTTGATTCGGATTACTACCAAATACACCTGTGGCAGCCTCGACTACTTTGGCCATGTCTCTTTGGAGTTGGGCCACATTATAGTTGGCCTCTCCGTACATGGCCACGCGGTGGCGCACACCGGCGGCCAAAAAGGTGAATTCCTGTTGGTTCCCAATTTCAATTGGGCTATCTACCAATTGGTCGTAATCAGAAAAAACAAATGATTGCACCCCAGGCTCTGATTTGAAATCCGCGGAAAGCAAGGCCGTGCTGATTTTTTTGAAACTCGCATGCGGGTAAATTTTAAGAATCCCTTGTTGGTTGCGGGTTTCTTCGG
>JBJTNX010000078.1:0-6643 GCA_046074325.1 Sphingomonadales bacterium | reverse complement strand
ACTCAAAAGTGGAATTGGTGCAATTTGAAGCGAACTTCCTATTGTATCGGCTTCCGACAATCGGGGCCTAACTTGCTGATAAAGCAACATGAATCCGGACTGAAAAACGGCCCCTCGTTTGCTCAACGCCAGGCCAAAAAGTTTCTCTTGATGCAAGCGGCGACGTGCAATTTCGGTAGCTGTACGATGAAAACCAGAGGAATATGAAAAGTTAATGTCGAGCTGCGCAGTATCGATTTGCGCTTTGGCATCTGTGAATTTAAAAGAACCAAAAAACAACATTTCGTAATTGTTTTTTTGAAGCTGAAAGGCTGCTCCTTGTAAAAAGCGTTGTTCATCGTTGCTCTGATAGGGCTGCAAACCTTGCGGATTGCGAACCAACTGAAGTAAATCTATACTTTTTCCGAGTCCACGGGAAGTCCATAATTGCAAACCTTGACCCCACTGTATTTGATATGCCCCGAATAGTATCTTTTTGATAAAATGCTGATTGTGGGGGTTTTTCCAAGCTGCATAAGCACTTAAAAAATCAAAACCCTTGTTCTTGCCTTGGTGCCAAAAAGGCTCACCGGCATCTTTTGCTAAATGGCCACCAAAACGCCAGTTAGAAACGCTCAGCTGAAAACGCCAATCTAAAGAGTAGGGCGAACCCATGTGACTGGTATCCTTAGTTGGTTGCCAATGCTGTTGCTGCTGTTGTATACGGGGCGCTAGCACCCTTAATTCTGCTTTTAATTGAATGGTTGAGGGATCTAATTTTGTTAAAGTGGCACTCAATGGCGTAGTTGGCAATAAGATAAATGGCAGCAGTTGAAGAATTTGAGCGAGCGTCGAATGGTTGAGCAAGCCTTGCAATTGGTAAAAATTGACAACAAGGCCCCCAGCGTCAAAAAAAGATTGCAACTGCTGCATTTGACTGCTATCAATTAGCCCAGATGCGAGCAACACATCCAATTCTTGTGGAGCGAGAACAAATTGATTGTTTTCAATGCTAAATTGTTGGGGTGTTAGTTGTGCATTAACGGTAAACGCCCTTAAAAAAATGAGTATAAAAAGGCAGCGCGTCATTTGTATAAGAGGGTAAATTGCAAGAGATAACCCAAGCCAACTTGCCAAGATTGGGTGAGTTGATAATTCCAATGAGTTGAGAGGCTATGCGCAAAACTGAACTGAAAATGATTGAGCGGTAAATTCGCTGTAAAATGAATACGATAGGACTGCAGATATTGCGCCAAACCAAGATAAACAATAGGTTTTTGGGCAGGATTCCAACTCATGCCTTGGGCAAATTGAACTTGTTTACCTGGACACCACAAATGTTCTATGCGCAGCGTTTGATTTTGTGTTGTGTGGATATCGTCGAGAACTACGGATAATACATGCTGAGAATTGAATAGATAAGTAAGGCCTATTTTGGAGCCGAGCTCAATGAAATTACCGTAGAAATTTGGCTGTATATGTAGACGGCTTTCTAGTGCAATTCCAAACTGAAGCTGCGCATTAATGGGTAGGGCCAACGCATTGGCAAAATGTATGCGTGTTTGCGCCGGGTGGAAAACACAGCCTATTTGATGGAAAAAATAGCATTTTTGCCATTTGTAGCTGGCTCGAAACTGTAAGGCCAATACATCTGAAAGTGCTACCGGAAAATAAAGTTGTAGCGCTATTGAATTGGGGTTCTTGGAATTGAAAGCCGCTGGATTGCTGTATTGTTCATTTTGATCTAATGCATATAATCCAAAATGCGTTCCAGGTTTTGAGAGCGACCAACTGGATTGCGCACAAAAAAGGTGTACGCAAAGGAACGCTGAAAAAAAAAGGAAATAGCGAAATGTCATGAATCAAAATTAGACCACAGCACTGAGTTCATGTTACGTAAATACTGCATTAAGCATAGGATTCAGTATATTTGGGGACAGTAATTTTTATGACGCAAGTATCAATTCCATTTTCGGCACATTCTTCAGAAGATTGGCAACGCCAATTACTGAAAGAACTCAAAGAAAGCAGTAACTTACTTCAGTATTCGAATGAATTAGAGGATCTATCGTTTTCACTCACACAATTAGATGCCGCACCATTATTACCACTGATCAACGAACCAATCACATGGAAACGCATGGTGGCAGGAAGTGCCACGGATGAAAAGAAATGCAATCTTTATTTCTTACAAGCGCTGATGCAGGGTGCCGACGCCATACTGATTGACCAAACCAATCAATCAACAGACTGGGCTTCTTTGCTGCACAACATCGAAACACCCTATATATCTTGCTTAATTGTTTTTAGAACAGCCGCTGCCTACGAACATTTCAAATCGCATGCGAATGCAGATGCGCTCGCGCATGCAACACCGTTATTTGCATTTGGGGAAAATCAAAATTATTTCAGTGCTTTTGACCTTCAACAAATAGGTGCTAATTGCACAACTCAGTTAGCTATTAGTCTTTACGAACTCCAACAGCAACTAAAAGGACAGGCCTTTTCAAGAACCCTATTTGTAGAACTTGGTATAGGATCTGAATTTTTACTCGAAATTGCCAAGCTGATGGCGTTTCGGACACTTGTTGCACAACTCGCGCAAATCCACAATTGCAAATTAGAGGTTCAAATCATATCCAAAACGGGCTTTTGCAACAAAAGTTTAGAAGATCCTTACACCAATTTACTGCGTCTGTCGACCGAAGGATTGAGTGCAGTTCTCGGTTGCGCTAATTATATTTGCATTCAACCTTACGACGCGCTCAGTACAGCTGGCTCTAGTGATTTTGCGTCTCGAATGGCCCTCAATATTGGAAATTTATTGGCAGAAGAAGCGCATTTGGCTACGTTGTCTGCACCTTTGAACGGGGCATATACGATTGAAAAAATGAGCAATTTACTCATTGAAAAAAGTTGGAACTTACTCTATGAACTCGATTCAAATGACGCAAATGCTGAACCGCTCATTCAGAAGTCCATTGAAAATGCCCGCGCAATTCGCTTGGAGCGCTTTGAACAAAAACAAGATACATTAATTGGTGTGAACAGCTATAAAAATGAGTTTGCTGCACCAAAAGCCACTTGGGGCAAAATTCCAGAATCTTACGGTTTTCCGTATATTATTTTCGAAAAAATCTCCTCAAATGACTAAACGCACGCTCCAACCCTTCCACAAATTAGACTGGTCGTCGTTTCAAACGCCCAGACAAACACAAACGTACCGTTCAGGCTTGGCCCCCTATCTTGGTGGCCCATATGCTTCAATGTACCTAGCAAAACCCTGGACCATCAGACAATATGCAGGTTTTTCAACCGCTGAAGCTTCTAATGCTTTTTACCGAAGAAATTTAGCAGCCGGACAAAAAGGACTTAGTGTTGCCTTTGACTTGGCCACACATCGTGGCTATGATTCCGACCATGAGCGCGTTTTAGGTGACGTGGGTAAAGCCGGGGTGGCCATCGATTCCATTGAAGACATGAATATTCTCTTTGATCAAATTCCACTCGATCAAATGTCTGTGTCTATGACCATGAATGGCGCTGTTTTGCCTATTATGGCTTTTTACATTGCGAGTGCCAACGAACAAGGTGTAAGTACCGAACAACTGAGTGGTACCATTCAAAATGATATCCTCAAAGAATTCATGGTGCGCAATACTTACATTTATCCGCCTGCACCTTCTATGCGTATTATTGCAGATATTTTCGCATATACTTCGGCACATATGCCCAAATTTAATTCGATTTCGATTTCTGGATATCATATGCACGAGGCAGGAGCTACTGCAGCAATTGAATTAGCCTACACACTTGCAGATGGCCTTGAGTACATTCGAACAGGCCTCAATGCGGGCTTAGAAATCGATCAATTTGCGCCGCGCTTGAGTTTTTTCTGGGCTATTGGCATGGATCATTTTACAGAAGTGGCCAAACTCAGAGCCGGCCGCGTCTTGTGGGCCAAACTTGTCAAAGATTTCAAACCAGCATCAGACAAATCACTGGCCTTGCGCACCCATTGTCAGACATCGGGGTGGTCTTTGACAGAGCAAGACCCGTTTAATAATGTCGCCCGAACTTGCCTAGAGGCGTTATCTGCAGCACTTGGTGGCACTCAGTCTCTGCACACCAATGCGTTGGACGAAGCCATCGCCTTACCAACCGATTTCTCCGCAAGAATAGCACGCAACACGCAAATTTACCTCCAGAAAGAGACGGGCATCACGCGTTTTATTGATCCGTATGCAGGGAGCGCTGCTCTTGAAAAGAGAACCCAAGAACTCATCGAAGAAGCCTGGGAACTCATCTCCGAAATTGAACAATTGGGCGGTATGGCCAAAGCCATAGAAACAGGCTTGCCTAAAATGCGTATTGAAGAGGCTGCTGCTAAAAAACAAGCCAGAATCGATGCCGGACACGACACAATTGTTGGGGTCAATCGCTACCAAACAACAGAAGAAAGTCGAATTGAAATTAGAGAAGTAGATAACACAGAAGTGCGCAAGTCACAAATCGAACGCCTCAAACAACTCAAATCAGAGCGCAACGAGCAAGAGGTACAAGTCCTACTCGCCGAATTACGCAGTGCTGCTAAAAGTAGCGAAAATCTGCTCGAAATTGCCGTACGCTGTGCCAAAGCACGCTGTACCTTAGGTGAAATTTCGAGTGCGCTTGAAACCGAGTTTGGAAGATATCAAGCCAAAATCCGCAGTATTAGTGGTGTATATGCCAAAGAAATTATGAATGATCCAGATTTTTCAAAAGCCAAATCGTTACTTGAAGAATTCATGCAACTTGAAGGCAGAAGACCGCGCATCATGATTGCCAAAATGGGACAAGACGGTCATGACCGCGGTGCAAAAGTAATCGCAAGCTCATTTGCAGATATCGGGTTTGACGTCGACATTGGACCGCTCTTTCAAACCCCACAAGAAGCAGCCAAACAAGCCATCGAAAACGATGTGCATATTGTGGGTGTTTCCTCCTTGGCAGCCGGGCACAAAACACTTGTTCCTGCGGTGATTGAAGCGCTGGAGAGAGCCGGTCGGTCGGACATCATGGTAGTTGCTGGTGGTGTCATTCCACAACAAGACTATGCCTACCTATTTGAAGCAGGTGTTTTTGGAATTTATGGTCCTGGCACAAAGATTGCATTGGCCGCACAAGAAATCTTACAGCTATTGATCAAGAGCCATCAATAAATTTTATTAATTTCGAAGAGAATTCGTTTATTTAGAACAGTCAAAACCACAACTATGAAATTTGCCCTTCTTACCCTTTTTAGCTTGGCAATCAGCTTGCAACTTTTTGGTCAAAAGCCCAACCTAGAAATGCGTGAATCAAAGCGCGTCATTACCCTTGACGACGAAAAAGGTGGTAATACATCCGTTGAATTACGCAGCGTCTTTACACCTGCGGGCACCAAAAAAGTAGGAACCGAATGGGTCATTTCTGGTGTCAAAGGCAAAGACTGGGACTTTGTAAAAGGAGACGAAAAAAGCGATATCATTGAGGTTAGTTTCAAACGCGTAGGAAATTACTCAGTTTCTTTAACGGTAACTTACGCTGTCAAAAAGACCCTCAAAAATGGAGAAATCGAAGAAGAAGAATTTGACCTATCTGTAGACAACGACAATTTTATCACAGTAACCAATAACCTTGATGAACTCACGCAGCTTCATGCCGACTCTAACTTTATCAAACTCGTAAAGAGATCCGGAGACTACACTGTTAAGGAAAAATACGCAAATGACCCAACTCCTTATATTTTCTTGGCCAAAGGCCTTTATGGCGTTTATCGCAAGGACCTCAAAGACCCCATGATTCAAGACCCATTTGAGGAGGCCATTACTGCCTGTGCAACTGCCATTGAACGCGATGAAAACGGTGTATTTAAAATGCCCATTCACAAAATGTGGCTAAATGGTTTTCAGTTGGAATTACTCAATAACGGCGTGCGTTATGTCCTCGACGAAGAAGATGGTTATCCTGTCGTTTACAGCAATGAAAACAAAGATAAAACCGCAGAAACACTAGCGGAAATCTTAGATGCTTGTGAGTCTTACAGTACAATTACGCGCAACCCTATGGGCATTCAATTGATTTCAGCTGCTGTGCGTTACAACAACCGCGATGCCAAAACCGCTAACCTCATTTGGAAGACCGAAATTCCTGCCCTACTCAACCTCACAGACAAAGAGTTCGAGTCTTGGACCCAAGCCGACAAAGATGCCTTAAGAGTAGGTCTCATCCTGAGTGCGCAAGCGCTCATTAAAAGAGACAACAGTACTGTAAATGTCAGACCAATGCTTAAAAAAGCTGAAAAATGGTTCGAGTACGACAAAGAATGGATTGCATTCTACGAAAAAAAATACAACAGTTTTTCTGAGCAATAACCTATGCGAAGAATACCAGCTTGGCTAAAAAACAAATATGTCCTGACCTCAATTGTGTTTGGCGTGTACTTTTTATTTCTTGATGACTGGGATCTCTTTACGATAGTGCGCCAAAAACAAAAATTGAGTCAAATTGAAGTGCAAGATGCCAAAATGGATAGTGCATTGCGGCAAACCAAAAAAACACTCTATAAATTACACCACAAAGATCAGCTAGAGGCTTATGCGCGGTCTCAAAAGTTTTTCAAAAGAGACGACGAAGAGATTTT
>JBJTNX010000077.1:0-4400 GCA_046074325.1 Sphingomonadales bacterium | reverse complement strand
AACGAGCCAACAGCTGCGGCACTTGCTTATGGCCTAGACAAAAAAGGTGTCGATCAAAAGATTGTTGTTTTCGACTTCGGTGGTGGTACCCACGACGTCTCTGTACTCGAATTGGGAGATGGCGTGTTTGAAGTATTATCTACAGACGGAGATACCCACCTTGGTGGCGACGACGTCGATGAAGCGATCATCACCTGGTTGGCAGAAGAATTCAAAGCCGAGGAAGGCCTCGATCTTCGTCAAGATCCTATGGCACTTCAGCGTTTAAAAGAAGCTGCTGAAAAAGCAAAAATCGAGTTGTCTTCTACAACCACAACAGAAATCAATTTGCCATACATTATGCCAGTAAATGGCATTCCAAAACACCTTGTGCGCACCTTACAACGCGCCAAGTTTGAACAACTCATTTCGAGTATTGTCGAGCGCACCATTGCGCCATGTCGTTCTGCGCTTCAAAATGCAGGTCTTCAACCTTCGGATATCGATGAAGTTATCCTCGTTGGTGGTTCAACACGCATTCCTGTGATCCAAGAAGCGGTTGAGCGTTTCTTTGGAAAAGCACCTTCGAAAGGCGTTAATCCAGACGAGGTTGTTGCTGTTGGTGCAGCAATTCAAGGTGGTGTACTTACCGGAGAAGTCAAAGATGTATTGCTTTTGGATGTCATTCCACTTTCCCTCGGAATAGAAACCATGGGTGGCGTCTTCACAAAACTTATCGATGCCAATACGACTATACCAACGAAAAAATCCGAGGTATTCTCAACAGCTGCCGACAACCAGCCATCCGTTGAAATCCACGTATTGCAAGGTGAGCGCGCCATGGCCAACGACAACAAAACACTCGGTCGTTTTCAGTTAACTGATATCCCACCTGCACAGCGCGGTGTGCCGCAAATCGAAGTTACTTTCGACATCGATGCCAACGGTATCATGAACATCTCTGCTAAAGATAAAGGAACCGGCAAGCAGCAATCAATTAAAATTGAAGCTTCAAGTGGTTTGTCAGATGAAGAAATCCAACGCATGAAAGCTGAGGCAGAAGCCAATGCAGAAGCCGATAACAAGCGCCGCGAAGAAGCCGAGTTAGTCAATAAAGCTGATTCACTTATCTTCCAAACAGAGCGTCAACTCAAAGAATACGGCGACAAAATCCCTGCCGATAAAAAACAGCCAATCGAAGATGCCTTGGCCGCACTTAAAACAGAGTTTGATGCTAAAAACATGGCCAATCTTCAGCCAGCAATGGACAAATTAAACGAGGTATTTAGTGCCGCTTCTCAAGACATGTACAACGCAGCAAATGCCCAAGGTGGTGGTGCTGAAGCTGGAGCAGAGCAAGCAGCGGGTTCACCACAAGACGAAGTCACCGATGTCGACTTCGAAGAAGTGAAAGATAAATAATAACAATTACTTCAATAATTACAAAACACCCGTCCTTTCGACGGGTGTTTTTTTTATATTTGCCCATGCTCTATTCCAAGTCCTTTATTCACCGAGAAAACACCGAATGGGTTGTTTTTGTACATGGGGCAGGTGGCAGCTCGTCTATTTGGCACAAACAGCTGAAAGATTTTTGTGAAAAGCACAACGTTCTTGTTCTAGACCTTCGTGGACACGGCAAAAGTCAAAAATTGGACCGTACCAAAACCAAAAATTATTCTTTTGAGCTAATTGCCTCTGACGTCATTGAATTACTCGATCAAAAAGGCATTCGTAAAGCACATTTTGTTGGCGTGTCTTTGGGGTCAATAGTCATTAAAGCACTCAGGGCCCAAAGACCAGATTTAGTCAAAAGCATGATCTTTGCGGGGGCGGTGACTAAGCTCAACATTCGCTCTCGACTTATCCTAAGGGCAGGAAGAATTCTTTACAGTATTTTGCCCCAAATGTCATTGTACAAACTAATGGCACGCATCATGATGCCTCGCGCAAATCACAAGGCCTCTCGCCACCTCTTTGTCAATGAGGCCAAGAAAATTGTAGACAAAGAATTCCAGCGTTGGTTTAAATTAACAGCTCGGCTAACCGCTTACCTCACGAATATCAACGCCGCGCCCGAAACCATTCCTACGCTTTATGTGATGGGTGAACAAGACCATATGTTTCTCAATCCGGTCCGTTTATTGATCAATCAAGATTATGCCTCTGAATTGAGCGTGGTGCCACGTTGTGGGCACGTCGTTAATTTTGAACAAGCAGAAACCTTTAACGATCTTGCGCTACAATTTATCTCCAAACACAGCGCTTAATCCTTCTATTAACATTTTGGCCGCGATTTGTTCAAAAACAATCTCCAAAAAATGGCGCTCTCGACCGAATTTAACTTAAATTTGTGCTCAATTTGCAGCGAAGGTTTCGCTTCAAAGAAACTTGTAAATTGAAGCTCCTATGCCAAAAGATCTCTCGATCAAATCCGTTCTCATTATTGGTAGTGGTCCTATCGTCATTGGTCAAGCCTGTGAATTCGACTACTCTGGGTCCCAAGCAGCACGTTCGCTGCGCGAAGAAGGAATTGAGGTGACGCTCATCAACTCAAACCCGGCAACCATCATGACCGACAAAGTGGTTGCAGACAACGTCTATCTTCAGCCTCTCGAACCAGAAAGCATTATTCAAATCTTAGAAAAGCACCAAATAGATGCCGTTTTACCAACGATGGGCGGTCAAACCGCATTGAATTTATGTATTCAGTGCGACGAAATGGGAATTTGGGAAAAATACGACGTACGCATTATCGGTGTCGATATCAAAGCCATCGAAATTACTGAAAACCGTGAGGCATTCCGCGATCTCATGATTCAGATTGGCGTGCCAATGGCACCACAAAAAACGGCTAAATCCTTCTTAGAAGGAAAGGAAATCGCTCAAGAATTTGGGTTTCCACTTTGTATTCGCCCGTCCTATACCCTCGGGGGTTCAGGAGCTAGTATACTACACGAGCCTAAAGAATTCGATAATTTATTAGAGCGCGGCTTACAACTTTCTCCAATTCACGAGGTCATGATAGACAAAGCGCTTTTAGGTTGGAAAGAATATGAGCTCGAATTACTGCGCGATGCCAACGACAACGTTGTGATCATTTGTTCTATAGAAAACTTCGATCCAATGGGCATTCACACCGGAGATTCTATTACGGTAGCACCGGCCATGACCCTCTCAGACACCACCTTTCAAAAAATGCGCGACATGGCCATCAACATGATGCGTTCCATCGGTAATTTTGCAGGTGGTTGTAATGTTCAATTTGCCGTTTCCCCAGATGACAAAGAAGACATCATTGCCATCGAAATCAACCCGCGCGTTTCGCGCTCCTCTGCGTTGGCTTCCAAAGCAACAGGTTATCCAATTGCTAAAATTGCCTCTAAATTAGCCATCGGTTACCACCTCAACGAACTCAGTAACCAGATTACCAAAACTACTTCGGCATTATTCGAACCAACCTTAGACTACGTTATTGTCAAGATTCCGCGTTGGAATTTCAATAAATTCCCCGGAACCAACCGCCAGCTTGGTTTGCAAATGAAGTCCGTCGGAGAAGTGATGGGTATCGGACGCAGCTTTCAAGAAGCGTTGCAAAAAGCTTGTCAGTCCTTAGAGATCAATCGAAATGGCCTTGGTGCAGACGGTAAAGAGCTTACCAATCAAAATGAGATCTTGCATTCCTTGGAATTCGCAAGTTGGAATCGACTTTTCCATATTTACGATGCCATCAAACTAGGGATTCCTTTTAAAACAATTGTCGAGAAAACAAAAATAGATATCTGGTTCCTCAAGCAGATCGAGGACCTGATTAAGCTCGAGCGCAAAATTGAGAAATTTCACCTCGAAAACTTGCCTGAAGCACTTTTGTTTGAAGCCAAGCAAAAGGGTTATGCAGACCGTCAAATTGCTCATTTGTTGCGCTGCCTTGAGTCTGAAGTCTCTCAAAAACGCAAAGAACTTGGTATTAACCGGGTCTATAAGCTGGTCGATACCTGTGCTGCAGAATTTGAAGCCCAAACACCTTATTACTATTCAACATTTGAATACGAAAACGAAAGTGCTGTTAGTGAGCGCCCGAAAGTAGTTGTCTTGGGTTCTGGCCCTAACCGAATTGGCCAAGGAATTGAGTTCGATTATTCTTGCGTTCACGGTGTTTTGGCTGCCAAAGAGTGTGGTTATGAAACCATCATGATCAACTGTAATCCAGAAACAGTTTCCACTGACTTCGACACCGCCGATAAACTTTATTTTGAGCCTGTTTTCTGGGAACATATCTACGATATCATCCAACACGAAAAACCAATCGGCGTAATTGTTCAGCTGGGTGGCCAGACGGCACTCAAACTAGCCGAAAAACTACAACGCTATGGCATTCCAATTTTAGGTACTTCATACGAAGCCCTTGACTTAGCCGAGGA